>JALVMZ010000660.1 GCA_027032655.1 Desulfobacteraceae bacterium | reverse complement strand
CCGAAGCATCTCATAGATCCAACGGGAGGCTTTCAGACACCCTCAGGATGACAAACGGAATATGAATCATTTTTGCAAAGTTCTCATAATATGAATAGATTTAAGGAGCCGGTCTATGGATCGGCTCCCCCTTTATATGGAATTCAACAGATACTATTTTATCAGTTTAAATTCATCTCTTCTATTCTTTGCCCAGGCCTCTTCATTATGTCTTGGATCAATGGGTCTCTCTTCTCCATAACTTATAGTCCTGATCCGAGCTGGTGACACTCCCAATGAGACAAGGAAATTCTTTGCTGCCTGCGCTCTTCTGTATCCCAGGGCAAGGTTATACTCTGCTGTGCCCCTTTCGTCACAATGCCCTTCTATTTTAAGGAAAAATTCAGGGTGTTTTTTCAACCACTCGGCCTTTTTCTTCAGAATGGCCTGGGCCTCTGGCCTTAAATCAGATTTATCAAAATCAAAATATATCTTTTCTGACATGAAGGCTTCCATCTCGTCATATAGTTTCTGCTGCTCCTCAAGTGCCTTTAACCTCGCCTGCCTCTCTGCTTCTCTCTTTTTATACTCTTCTGTAACCCCCGTCTGAACCTTTCCAGTTCCTTTCTCTTCCGCCTTTTGAGCTGAAGTGACTCCTTTCTCCACTTTAACCTGCTTCTTTGCACAATCTGCCATAAAAATTGGGATTGAAATAATTAATGCCATGCCCAGTAATGTTGACAAGAGTTTTTTCTTCATTCTTTTAATACCTCCTGAATTTGAATTATTAAGAAAATTGATAATCCTTATCTCCAAAAATTAATTTTTTACTGATATCATTTTATACTTCATTTTTCAACAATAATATACAATTCATTTAGAGACAGATGGAGAGCTTTGCTCCCCCTTGCCTGAGGTGATCTTCCTTTGGTTCTTACCATTTGATGTCATAATGTATATCCTGTATTTACCAGTCCTGTTGGATGAAAAAAACAGATATCTACCTTCAGGGCTCCAGCATGGATCTTCATTATTACCTGGGCCACTGGTGAGCATCCTAAGATTACTACCATCTGGATCAATGGTATAGATATCAAACTTCCCATTTTTCATGCCAGCATAGGCGATTCTGCCTGATTTTGACCAGGAAGGGGAAGTATTATATCTTCCATTGAATGTAAGTCTCCTGATAAGCCCTGATTCCAGTTCTTTTATATATATCTGGGGAGAACCTGACCTATTTGATACAAAAGCAATCCGTGTTCCATCAGGGGAAAATACAGGGGACACATCAATCCCCCAGTAGTTTGTAACCCTCTCAATAATATTTCCATTGAGATCAATAATGAATATATCAGGATTATCTTTCTCACTCATTGTAAGGGCAATCCTTTTTCCATCTGGACTCCATGAGGCCCCAATATTAAGGCCCTTTCTTGAAGAGATGTCCTTTTCAGAGCCACTTATGATATCTTTCATATAGAGCATTGGGCCCCCTTTTTTATATGAACAATAAAGGAGCCTCTTTCCATCAGGAGACAGCCTTGGGAATAGGCTTATTCCCCTGTCATTTGTAATCTGTTCTATGTTGTGACCATCAATATCGGATACATATATCTCTTTATAACCTGTAGAATTGTCCACATATGCAATTTTTAAGAGAAAGATACCTTCCGTGCCTGTAATCGCTTTTATAATCTCATTACTTATTCGATGAATTATCTTTCTATGCCTTTTTACCTTACCAACAAATCTCTTTGCGAATATCTGTCTTGCGGAGAATACATCATAGAGCCTTACCTCCACCTCCATAAGACGACCTATTATCGTATATGCACCATAAATGAGCAGATCAGCCCCTATTGCAGTCCAATCCCTGAATCTGATCCTGTAAGGATCAATGGAGGTGGTATCTTCAACAAGAAATGCATCTTTCTCAATGCACTGGAAATATCCACTAAGTTCAAGGTCATTTGAAAGTATTGCAGGAAGAGTTGTCCTGAATCTATTCTTTTCTCCACCCCCAGAGATATACTTAAAATCAAGCACTGCCACCTTGAGCCTCTGGATTGATGGAGAGTTAATGTCAATTGTGATCCTGGAATGGGCAAAATCAGGCTGGAATAAAAAAAATAAAACCAGACACAGAATCTGTATTACTCTCCTGAATATCCTTCTTTTTTTCATACTATCTACCTGCCTGAAGGTCTCTAAGATTAAACTTTACTTCTACCTCATCTGAGTCTCTTGTGTATCCTTCTGGAAACGGGGGTAGAGGATCAGATCTTTTTATTGCCTTAATTACTGACTCATCAAATATCCTGTTTCCTGATCTCTTCTTAAAATCAATATCCATTATCTCTCCTGTTCTCCTGACAAGCAAAACTATAACAGCCTCCAGATCCTCTTTACTATTTAATGCAGTTGGATATGACCAGTTGGACTTAATCTTCTCCTCTACTTCCGCCCGATACAATTGAAGAGCAATCCCCGGAACGATACGACCATAGCCTGACCCTACTCCCTTCCTGCTGCCCCCTGCCGATTCTGCCCCTGTTTTCAATCTTGCTATCCTCTCCTGAATCATCCTGTCTTCCTCTATATCTCTCACCTTTTTCTTTATCTTGGATATAGCCTCCTCAATCAATCTGGAGGAATTCCCTTGTGTCTTTACCTTCTTTCTTCTGGTGGATACTGTCTTTTTTGCAATGGTAATCACCCTTTTTTTCTTCTTTGCTGGTCTCAACAGGAGCCTTTTTGACTTTTTAACCTTTATGGAAGATCTTTTTACTGCCCTGGATAAATGTCTCTTTGGTTTCTGGAGCTCAGCATTGCCCGGAGTCTTCCCTCTTGGCATCTCAACAAGCCTGACTTCATATACAGTCATATCATAGCCCCTTGTTGAGGCCCTACCAGGTGCCAAAAGGAGTGCCAGACAGAATAAGCCCAGATGGAGCAAAGAGGAAAAAAATAAGAATCCAGATAGATTCTGTTTGTTAAAATAGCCACCATTTATCTTCCACCTTCCAGATTTCATAATCCTATTGTTCTAAGGGTTCTGTTACCACCCCTACCCTGTCTATACCTGCCCTCTTCACTCCAGCAATAACCTTTATTACGAATCCATAAGGGAGTCTCTTATCTGCCCTGATAAGTAGCTCCTTGTTCTTCCTGTATTTAAATATTGTCTTTAGTTTGGGCTCAAGCTTTTCAATCCCTATCGGATGGTTCTCAATATATATCTTTTTATCCTTCGTAATGCTCAGAATTAATGGTTCTTCACGGGATTTGATGTATCTGGTCTGGGTCTCAGGGAGATTAACCTCAATACCCTGCATCATCATAGGAGCTGTTACCATAAAAATAATAAGTAAAACCAGCATAACATCAACAAGTGGAGTTACATTAATATCAGACATAAATCCTTTTCTACCATTCATCTGAAACGCCATTATTCTTACCTTTATTTAAATCCCTTTCTTCATAATCTGTCTATCAAGCAGGGATATGAAATCGGATATAAATGTCTCCATTTGATTCTGAATATTTATCACTTTCTGATTAAAATAATTAAAGCCAATAACAGCAGGAATGGCAACTGCAAGCCCTGCAGCTGTTGCAATAAGTGCTTCAGAAATTCCAGGGGCAACAACTGCAAGTGAAGCAGAACCCTTAAGCCCTATCCCCCTGAACGACTCCATTATACCCCAGACTGTCCCAAAAAGACCTATAAAAGGAGCGGTGTTTCCGGTGGTTGCAAGAAAGGAGATGTATCTTTCAAGTATTGCCTGCTGATGAACAGCACTCTTCCTGAGCACCCGCTGGATGTCATCCAGTATGACAGATCGTCTGGGTGGATTTTTATATTCACTATCACCTGTTAGGGGTGTAATTTTTGTAATCCTTCCCAGTTCATTAAACCCTTCTCTGAATATATAAGTCAAAGGCGAAAATTCAAAATCCTCGGTCTCCTTTTTAAGCCTTGAAAACTCCACCCCCTGCCAGAATAGTTCAAGAAATGCCTCATTTTCTCTCTCTGCCCTGATAAAGAGTCGGGCCTTCATAAGTATTATTGCCCAGGATACAAGAGAAAATATGAGAAGTATTAATAGAACAACCTTGGCAACAACCCCGGCATCCCGTATCATATGTATGATTTCGCCTCCAAATATATTCGGACCACCATATACAGATACTGTCAGTATGGAAATAAATCCGGTAAATTGAATCATTCATTCCTCCACATATTTGGAACATTAATTATATTTTATTAAACATCTAATATGATTCTTTGATAATTTGCAACAATTATTTATACAGATAAGAAATCCTATTTTTAAAGAAGTGAAAAGTAATTGGTCAGAAATGAAACCAGCTTCTCTACATTATCAGGGTGAAATACGGGCACTCCAATGTCTATATTAACTTCTGATACAATAGCAATCAGATTATCTGATCTTCCACATAGTGGGCTGGGTTCTATTCCCTGATACCTTAATACCTCTATCTTGGGCATTCTATCTCTTTTATATCCTTCAGCTAAAATAATATCACAATCATTCAAGAGATGGACCAGTTCATCCAGGCTCCAATCATGATCAGTATCCTTTATCATTGCCAGCTTATTCGGACATGAGATTATGGTTACATCTGCACCTGCCCTTTTGTGTCTCCATGAATCTTTTCCTGGCCAATCCACTTCAAAACCATGTGGATTATGTTTGATGGTTCCTACTCTAAGTCCTCTCTCCTTAAGAAGGGGAACAAGCTTTTCAATCAGTGTGGTCTTACCTGAATCAGACCTTCCTACAATTGATACAACTGGGATCATGTCTATAACCCCATTAAAAACATCCCAGTTGGCATCCCCTTATCTTTATCTTATGTCTGTCCAGAATCTTGGCCACCTTGCCTGTGGGAGCACCCATCTTCTTTGCTATTTCCATTGCCTTTTTACATGATATCTTTGAATCCTTAGAATTTTTAAGAAGCTCCTGTTCCAATTGATCCATATCAAGAGCCTTTTCCATAGGTAAAGCCCCTGTCTTAAAGACCTCTTCAAAAATCTTATTATCCATCTCCTCACATCTTTCCTTAAGGAGGGCATAGTTTTTCAATAACTGCTCCCCCTCTTTGGTGAGGAATGACCCCTTCTTCCTATCTGTCTCAACCAACTTCTTATTTAAATGTTCTTCAGTGGCCTTTATCTTTGCCCATACCGCCTTATAAGACATCTTCATGATGGAGGCTGTTTTATTGATCGAGCCTGTCTTTTTTATGTTTTCAAAAATCTCCTTTCTTCCTTCCCCAATTATAATCTCTCCTTTACTATTGACCATCCAGTGTCTGGATTTCAGCATTAATTCCATTGTTTTTTCCCCCCTGATTAAGAATTAATTTCGGCAATAAGCTCTCCACTTTTTTTCGGATCATATCCTCCAAGGGAAATCAACTGCTCCCTGAAGTCCTCAGAGGATATGGTATCAAGCACTATTTTTATACTATCCATATTGATGAAAGATGATGGTATAACAAGGTCATATTGTTCCTTTGTAACAGGAATAAAATCAAGGTCAAGGGCCTTTGCCGATGCATATATACCAAGACCACAATCTGCAACCCCACTTTTCACATCCACTGCAACTGCCATGTGTGTGTATTCTTCGATTTCATACCCTGAAATCCGATCTTTATCTATACCCAATCTCTCCAATTCATAGTCAAGCAGTATCCTGGTCCCTGAGCCCCTTTGACGATTAACAAATATTATATCATCCCTTATCAAATCCTTTATCCCCTGAATACCCTTTGGGTTGCCCTTCTGAACAATCAGCCCCTGTTCCCTCATTGCAAGGTGTATTAAAGAGACCTTTATCCCCTTTAGATATCTTTTGATATATGAAATATTATACTCACCTGTGTCAGTATCCAAGAGATGTGAACCAGCAATATGACATGCCCCCTTTCTGAGAGCTATCAGCCCTCCAAGACTTCCCACATTTCCTGATGCAATCCTTATGGAATACCCTCTCTTTCTTATCTCATTGGATAGTATATCTATGCTTATGTCATGACTTCCTATGATAACAACAGTATTCTCTATATCTGATTCATCCACCAAAAGCTGGGCATGAATCTCTTCCCCTTCTTTTATACCCTCTGTGAAAGAATCAATCCTGATTATCCCTTCTGCCCTTATAATTGTGCTTATAGAACCCGCTGCTCTTGCAAGGGGCACAGCTACGGTGTTTTGCCCCACTCTTCCTATGTTCACCCTAACAAATTCTTCTATTCCAAGCCTTGATGGAATATCTCTAACAGGTATCACATTAATAACCTTCTGAGGGGCAGGTTTTATGCCCTGAATTGATAAAAGATATGGTCTTAATAACTGCTCAAATGAGATTATGGAAGATACAGGATAACCTGGATTTCCCACAACCGGCACACCTTTTATCTCTCCCAGGATGGTTGGTTTTCCCGGCATCATTGCTATTCCATGGACGAACACCTCCCCCATTTCTTCAATTATATCAGCGGTATAATCCCTGCTCCCTGCAGATGATCCAGCATTTATTATTACAAGCTCAGGCCGGGATTCCACTGCCCTTTTTATGGCCTCCCTAATGGTGGATGGTTCATCCTCAACTATGGGATATACCTCAGGCACTGCCCCCGCCTCCCGCACCATTGAACAGATCATATGTGAATTGCTGTCAATTATTTCACTCTTCTTAAGTCTTTCTGGCTCTTTCAATGACCTGAAATCCACCAGTTCAGAACCAGTAGGTATTACCACCACCCTTGGTATCTTCCATACCTTGATTTTAAACACCCCTGCAGACAGGAGTGCTCCTATATCACAGGACCTGATTCTGTGATCCCGTGGATATAATATCTGGGAGGAGACAATATCTTCACCCACTTTTCGCACATTCTGCCACGGATAGGCAGGTGCCCTTATCTCAATTGATTCTTCATCAATCTGGTGAATCTTCTCAATCATTATAACAGCATTATATCCATCAGGCAGAAGCTGTCCTGTATTTATCCACTCCGCATGTGTCCCTATTTTAAGTATTCGTGGTTCCCTCTCTGTTGCACCATATGTATCTTCTGCACGAACAGCCACCCCATCCATGGCGGAAAGGTGCCAATTGGGCACGGATATCCTTGCAAAGACCGGCTCTGAGGTAACTCTGTCCAGTGCATCTGTTGTTAATATCTCAATTGAAGAGGTTCTTTTATCAGGAGGAAACTTTGAGAAAAATATGTGTTTTGCCTCTTCAAGGCTCTTCATGGTAAGATAAACATGTCTCTTCACATCAAACCCCTTTTTTATGAAATATATCTCTCAGGAGTATCACATTTACCTTTTCACCTTTGTAAAGGCCTTCTCTGTTTCTCTCAATGCGAACAAGACCATCACCCTGAACCAGAGTAGATATAAGACCTGATTTCCCAAATATCGGCTCTGCAAAGAGTCTATCTCCCTCTTTGATAATCTTAACCCTTATATAATCATCCCTCCCTCCTGAAGAATCCACATTTCTCGTTATTTCTGCCTGTATTCTATGATGAATGCCATCATAATCAGGGCTCTGGCCCGTAATCCTTAACAGAAAATAGGAAAGAAGTATCTCTGCAACAACCATAGCAGATGTGATATGCCCTGGTAGGCCAAATATCCCCCTACCATCCGAAGTCCTGGCAATGATAGTGGGTTTCCCAGGACTGATGGATATACCGTGAATTAGTATCTCAACATCCTTAAATGACTCAAGGACCTTTATGGTAATATCTCTCATACCCACAGAGCTCCCCCCTGATATCCATATACTATCTCCAAGTTCACGAGCCTCAAGGAGTTTATCTCTGAATTCCGACTCCTCATCCCTGCAGATACCCAGAAGAATAGGCTCAGCATTATATTTTCTTGCAAATGAACACAGTGAATATGAATTGACATCCCTTATTTTACCTGGAGGGGGAACCTCTGTGATGGGAACAATCTCATCTCCTGTGGATATTATTGCTATTTTTGGATTTTTAAAGACATTAACCCCTGCTATACCAAATGCAGCAAGTGCTCCTATATCCTGTGGCATTAACACCGTGCCCGCTTCAAGGACCTTTTCCCCCTTCTTGAAGTCATCACCCGGTTTAATTACATTTTCAAGAGGAACCACAGACCTGTAAACCTCAATGGTCTTTTCATCAATCATGGATGAGTGCTCAATCATAACCACACTATCTGCTCCAGATGGGAGCATCCCTCCTGTCCAGATCCTTGCACACTCACCTGTTTTCAATTCAAATTGAGGCATGCTTCCCATGGGGACCTCCCCCACAATCTCCAGTATTGATGGAATTGACCCTGTTGCGCCAAATGTATCCCTTGAATTAACTGCAAATCCATCCATTGTGGATCTGAAAAATTCAGGGAGTTCCTTGGTGGCAAAAAAGTCCTGGGCCAGAACCCTTCCATATGCATCTTTTAAGGGGACAGTCTCTGATCCAAGCAAAGGAAATCCATCCAGGATTTTCAAAACCTCCTCTATGGGAGTTACTTTAAAGAACAAATTCCTGCCCTCCTTCCATATCCCTATAAAACGATTTTACATCAATTATCTGCACGCTATGGAATTCATCAACTGAGTTATATCAAATAATTATATCATATTTGATATATGCGAGATACAACTAATTCGGGTTATGAGCCCGACGAGCTACCTGACTGCTCCACCCCGCGATCAATTTCAATTATAATCCTCAATCCAATTGTGTCAATACAATAATTGAAAAGCAGAGGTCTGAATCAACAACAAAAATTTAGGATACATTATCCATTCTTCCACAGCCCATTTTCTGCCTCCATCATGTGCCCACCATACACCACTAATCACCTATGTCCTTTATTATATTAGGGACAATGTTGGGCAGAATTATTCCTTTGATAAGTATATGAAAAGCATTTGCTTTTGTGGAAAAGATGAATAATAATATATAAAAAGTTGAGGGAGAATTAATATCATGACGAAAACAATGAAGAAAATTGAAAGGGAAAGCTGGTTGAAGCGATTTCTTAAATGGCTTTCTAAATCTAATAAAGATTTAATAAACACTTTATGCGGAAGCTGAGGGATTGGCCTTAAGGGCGCAGGAAGCGTCTCAAAAAAGTATAAATAGATGCCTTAAAACGCAAAATCGGGGCCATCAACTTAATTTTCTATTTTATCAAACAGGCCCAAAGATATTTATCTGAAAATAGTAATTTTCTTGACGCTTTTTTTGGAATTTTTTAGATTTCAGATTTGTTCTTTAATTAAAAGATGATTGTCATATCCCTTCTAATAGTGATAGGGAAGATGCAAAAAGCATAAAAGGAGGAATTTATGAGTAGGGTTGCTATAATCGGTGTGGGTCAGAGTGCATTTGTAAGAGGTTATGAAGGCTCAATTCGAGAGCTTGCATTTGAGGGTTTTAAAGATGCGGT
The DNA here is from genome assembly GCA_027032655.1 of Desulfobacteraceae bacterium. GTDB lineage: Bacteria > Desulfobacterota > DSM-4660 > Desulfatiglandales > JALVMZ01 > JALVMZ01. Next base: position 12,482 of record JALVMZ010000660.1, on the reverse strand, counting down.
CAAGGATGCTGGTATATCTGTTAAGGATATTGATGCATCCATCATATGCTCTGCACCCGAGTATGATAAACAGAGATCCCCTGCAGGTGTATTTGCAGAATATCTGGGTCTGATACCTCAGCCCACCTGCTATCTTGAGAGCCTCTGCTCATCCAGCAGTATGGGGGTGAGGATTGCATACTCACTCATCAAATCAGGGCTTCACGATGTGGTGGCAGTAATAGGTTTTCAAAAGATGTCAGAGATATCATCCGCTGAGTCCCAGGAAAGAATGGGAAGAGGTGCTGACATCCAGTGGGAAAGCCCCTTTGGAACCATGATGCCCGCATATTATGCCATGTATGCCAGGGCACATATGGAAAAATACGGCACAACACCTGAAGATCTTGCCTTAGTAAGGGTAAAGGCGGCCACCTATGGTCAGATAAACGATAAGGCTGTTTATAGAAAACCGGTAACACTTGAGATGTTCAATGATCCAGGTAGTCCAATGTCAAATCCGGTGGCAAGTCCTTTAAGAGTGGGGGATTGCTGTGCAAATGCAGATGGTAGTTCTTGTGTAATACTGGCGAATGAAGAAAAGGCAAAGGCAATGAGCAATAAACCTGTATGGATACTGGGGCTTGGTGCTGCATCTGAAAGTGTGAACCTTGCTGGTAGAGAACTATTTACAGGCCTGAGTGCGGCACAGAGGGCTGCAGAGCAGGCATACCAGATGGCAGGTATTGGCCCTGAAGATGTGGATGTGGCAGAGGTGCATGATTGTTTTACAATAGCGGAGATTATGGCATATGAGAATCTTGGTTTTGCAAAACCAGGAGAGGGAAAGGAGCTAATTAGGAGTAAAGAGACATACAAAGAAGGAAAGATCCCCGTCAATGTTGATGGGGGGCTTCTTTCAAAGGGACATCCCATAGGGGCTACAGGCGGAAGCCAGATAAGGACCATAGTGCTTCAGCTAAGGGGTGAAGCAGGGCAGATGCAGGTCAAAGACCCTGAGATCGGACTTGTCCATAATATTGGTGGTGTTGGACTTTATGGTAATGTGACAATTCTGGGGAGGTAAAAGATGGGAAAGAAAAAAGAGATTGATACAAGGTTCAGCAAATTCGGAACAGCAAGTTTTACAGCAACAACAAAGGTAAATGACTTCATTGATTATCTTGAGCAGGGAAAGGTAATGGGAACCCGATGTAAAGGATGCGGGAAAAAGTTCTTTCCACCCAGAGCCGATTGTTATAATTGTTTATCAGATGACATGGAATGGTTTGAGGTTAGCGGAACAGGAAAACTTGTTACATATAGCAAACTACAATATGCCCCCGTGGGGTTTGAAAATGACCTTCCCTATTCCATTGCAGTCTTAGATTATGGTGATTATAAGGTTTTTGGCAGAATCTCATCTTCAATACCTGATGATGAAATTAAGATAGGCATGGAGATGATAACAAAGGTTAACAGGCTCCCCAATGGCCAGTTAAATTATGTATTTGAAAAGGCCTAACAACATCAGGGGCAATGAACCCTATTAATTGAAATAGGATTTATTGCCCCTTTAAAATGAATCTTAATTAAACCAAGGCCAATCACCATTACATGATTGATAAAAAGGAAGAATGGATTGAATTTGCCATATACTCTGCCCCTGTTATTAGAGAGATTATCTGCTCTATTCTTTTTGATTTGGGATCTACAGGAATTATTGAACCCTCAAATAAGGATGATCCAATAGTTTCATATTTCCCCCCTGAAGCCGATATCAATTCCATCAGATCAAAATTTGATGCTTTATTAAAAGATGCCCTCATTAATTTCCCTGAAATTAAAAATCCTGTTATTAATATAAGGGCCATTAAAAAAGAGGATTACTCCCGGGTATGGAAAAGATTTTTCAGGGCAGATAGGATTACTGAGAATCTATTAATCGTCCCCCCCTGGGAAACCCGGCCATCCTTTAACGGGAATATTATGATACTTGACCCTGGCCCTGCCTTTGGCACGGGAAAACACCCAAGCACCAGGCTCTGTCTTAAAGCGATGGAAACAATTGATTCCTGGATGGGAGCTAACATGCTTGATGTGGGCACGGGTAGCGGAATACTTGCAATATATGGTGTAATCTTAGGTGCAGAAAGAGTGGTTGCAATTGATATTGACGAAGATGCTCTTAGATGGGCGAAGAAAAACGCAATCTTCAATAATTCCGAAGCAAAGATAGGATTTGTGGTTTCATTACCAAATTCTATAAGGAACATGTATAATATTATCACAGCAAATCTTACCTTTGAAATTATCTCTTCCATGATAGGTGAATTAATAAGACTGCTTGAAAAGGATGGATATATTATATTAAGTGGTATTTTAAATAAACAGCTTGATGATACAGAAAGACTCTTAAAACTTCACTCTCTCAGGATCGAGCATATATCCTCAATGGAGGAGTGGGTCTGCTTCAAGGCCAAAAAGTCTTGAGGTCCATATATGAGAAGATTCTTTTTACAAAATATTGACCCTGAATCAGTCCCCATTGTGATTAAAGGTGCTGAGGCAAGACATATGATCCGTGTGCTTCGCATGATGCCTGGAGAGGAGATAGTATTAATAGAGGGAGGGGGCAGGAGATTCAGGGCAACTATAAGGGATGTCAGGAGAGGATGTGTTACGGTGGATATCATTTCTGAACTTCCTGGCATCATGCCATCACCCGTTAAGATTACCCTTGCCCAGGCACTTATCCGCGCAAGAAGAATGGATATTATTATAGAAAAATGCACTGAACTGGGTGTAAATACCATAATTCCATTTCTATCAAGCAGGTCCATAATAAGAATGGATAAACATAAGCATGAATCCAGGCTGAAACACTGGCAGGGTGTGGCCATAAGCGCGGTAAAACAATCTGATGCACTGACACCACCTGAAATTACGCAGGTGATGGATTTTCGAGATATGCTTGATAACCTGAAAGAAAGACATGCAACAAAGGTGATATTATGGGAGCAGGATAAAAGGATTTCAATTAAGAAGATCCTTACTGAGCGGGAGAAAAGGGATCATTTTATCGGGATTGTGGGTCCAGAAGGGGGATTTTCAAAGGCTGAGATTCAATGGGCAAAGGAATCGGGCTTTATACCTGCTACCCTGGGAAGAAGGATACTCAGGGCCGAGACCGCATCCATTTCAATGGTCTCACTGGTTCAATACGAATGGGGTGATTTGAATTAAGGAGAGCAATTGCCTTGATTTTCAGGTAAAAACATATGATACTTTAAATAGCATAGAAAAATCTCAAGGAGGCTACCATGACCAATGTGGTTGTTGTGGGAACCCAGTGGGGTGATGAAGGCAAAGGCAAAGTGGTTGATATGCTGACAGAGTATGCGGATTTAGTGGTGAGATATCAGGGAGGAAATAATGCAGGACATACACTGGTGGTTAACGGGGAGCAGACCATCTGTCATCTGATTCCATCCGGAATTCTCCACAAAGGCAAGAGATGCCTTATTGGAAATGGTCTTGTGGTGGACCCTGAAGTCCTGCTGGGTGAAATGGAGGAGCTGCGTTCAAAGGGAGTGGAGATAACCCCTGAGAATCTATCCCTGAGTGAAAAGGCTCACATCATCATGCCTTACCACAGGGCCATTGATCTGGCAAGGGAAGAGGCAAAGGGTAAGAAAAAGCTCGGCACCACGGGGAGAGGAATAGGCCCATGTTATGAGGATAAGGTTGCAAGGGTAGGGATAAGGGCAATAGACATGACAGAGCCTGATACCCTAAGTGAGAAGATAAAGGTAAACCTGGAGGAAAAGAACTTCTATTTAACAGAGTTTTTAAATTCAGAACCACTGGACTATGATAGTATCTATGAGTCATATCTCCGGATGGGGGAGATACTGAAACCATATATAAGGGATGTATCCCTGGAGATTGAAAAGGCCATTCTTAAGGGAAAGAGGATACTGTTTGAAGGTGCACAGGGCACACACCTCGATGTGGATCATGGAACATACCCATATGTGACTTCCTCAAACCCGGTGGCAGGCACTGCATGTTCTGGCGCAGGCATAGGGCCTGATAAACTGAATCATATAAATGGAATAGTCAAGGCCTATACCACAAGGGTTGGTGCAGGACCCTTTCCCACCGAGCTTAATGATGAAACAGGAGATTATATCCAGGAGCGGGGGGCCGAATTTGGTGCCACCACAGGTAGGAGAAGGAGGTGTGGCTGGCTTGATATGGTTCTCATAAAGGATTCCATCAGACTGAATGGCCTCAACAGCATCAGTATTACGAAACTGGATGTCCTGAGCGGGCTTAAAAAAATCAAGATATGTGTGGAATATGAACTTGATGGGGAAAGGGTTGGCTCAAGACCCGCCAGTCTTAAGAGGCTTTCCAGGTGTAAACCAGTATATGAGGAACTGCCTGGCTGGGACCAGGATATATCTTCTGTTAGATCATGGGATGAGCTTCCAGATGAGACAAAAAGGTATCTGCTCAGGATTCAGGAGCTATCAGGTATCCCCATTTCAATAGTCTCTGTTGGTCCCATGCGGGAACAGACAATAATACTTTCCAATCCCTTCACGGGAGGCCCTTAAATATCATTTAACAGGTGGGCATCTTATCCCTTTTACTCAGGTGGAGTAGGGGAAAATACTGTTGTTGCATTGGGAAACACCTGTATTATTACAATCTTAACCGCTGTTGGATCACCTGCCTTTACCTTCTCATGATATATCTGCGCCCTGCACGGGACAGGAAGACCAGCTATACCCCCTTCCACCTCTTTTCCTTCTGCATCATACACCTTTGTAATTGCTGTTATAAAAAAGAGTCCCTTGCTGGTCAGTATTGATTGGTGTGTCTTACTCCTTATCACAACAATAGAGCTGTAATCCGGGACAGGTATTGTTAAATTACTATCCCCCTCCTCTCCAGATGCATTTGGCAAAGGATTAAATCCTATAGTAAAAAATAGTAAAAACAAAAATATCTTTTTCATATAACGCCTCCTCTTAATCCCATTTATCCTTCCAGCTAATAAGTCCACTTTTCACATTGAATGCGGGAGAAAGAGATACATCAATCACTGCACCTGTGCTCTGCTGGACATATGCTTTGGCTCCACTTTCGCGTCCCACATGGATACCCAGGGCTGAAGCCTTTCCTGCCCCAAGGTCCATCTTACCTGAAATCTCCTGATACTGATTGCCACCAATGGTAACGGTAACAACATCATGATTCACAAAGGAGGACTCATAATAAGCAGTGCCTGTCTCATAGTATAGACCATAGAGGTTACTATTTCCGCCAAATCCGCATATATCATCATTGGGTATGAATGTGGGTGCAAATACAATTCCACCCAGAACAGAGAATTTGTTAACCGCCCTTTCACCTGAGGTATCAAGAGTTCTTTTCCATCCATCATATGAACTTGCCTCACTCAGGAGATGGCTCCAGGTCCCATCACCAAAAAGGCTGGAGCCCCTAAATACCTGCCCGGTAGTGGTAATAGTGTATGGATCTGCATCAAAAAGGTTACTCAGTCCCAGAACTTTTGTCTTGGAATAATTATGATAGTAATCTCCATGATCCTCATCATAGTAACTATTAAAAAATGGGTCACAGATTCCAAAAAGATACTGTGTATCTGTATTGGTTTTATCGTCTTCTGATAGATATCTTCCAGTTCCAAAATATACCCAGACATTATCATATGAATCAATACTCAGGGATACAGGAGCCGTTATGGGCCTTGTTGCATCAAATATCTCATTGAAGGTCCAGGGAGATGTCGAATCATTGGGATCATCCACATATGTGGTCACCCCGGACCAATCCCAGGGAATGGAGACCTTGTAGAGTTTTCCCTTCCAGTTTCCTCCCTGCTGATAGGTTTCACCAATATAAACCGCATCCACATTATAATTTACATTTTTATCAAGTGCTACAGGAGAGTTCATAAATGCATTGTTTTCGTTTCCTTCAAATAGCCATGCATTGGTAATACCAGAGCTGAAATTACTCAGATTTGGATATGCATCTCCTGTATTGAGATCAATCACAAAGACATGTCCCTTCTTGGAACTGGTTCCATCATAATCCTCAGGACCGGAGCCAAATACAGCGAACCACTTATTCTGAACCTTTATTATTGCAGGGAATGAGGTAGTTAGCCCGAGGTCCTGATATGTCCTCTCCCACATAAGCCTGGGAGATCGGGGCTCTGTTATATCAAGGAGGAAATAGCTCGAATAAAAGTGTCTTGTCTCAGATACTGTGGTTCCAGAGCCATCATCATAGTCTCCCTCTGACCATATGTGTTTCCCGCCAAATCTGAGGCCACCGAGCAGAAATGTCCCCCAATTATCATCACTGTCTGAATCTGTGTAATGGGTATCATCCGGGAGTATCTTGGCGTCAAAGACCTTGGGTTTCAGGTCCACATAATATACATGGGTATAATCAGATGATGGCAGCCATTTCAGATGTGGAAGGAGACACTGGGGTATATAGGCCCAGAGCTCATCTCCTATCTGTTCATCACTTGGAGCTGTGGCAGGTTTGGTATAGGCCTTTGTCACAGCACTATATATCCAGGATGTAAATGCATGGAGCATACCATCGTTGGCCCCCACATACACCATTGTCTCTCTGTTTTTATATTGATTATAATAATTATGATAGGATTCATCCCCGTATATCAGATGATAGTTATCCGGGGGCCTTGATACTGAAACGGGTGTTGAATGAACTATATCCCCTAATTTCCATATGTTCCCATTTATTTCTCTGGTCCTTATATCCATTGTGGTGGTGCCTGAAAAACCGCTCTCCTCACCCCTTATATACTTTATAAGATTTCCTGCCCTTGCATCATGGGTGGCTCCCAGATATTTCCAGGAACTATAATCTTCCACACCTAAATAGGACTTAATCTTTGACATATTGGTGGTATCAAAACTTATCAACTCTCCATCACCGTCAAATGTATCATAATCCCCGGAGGGTTCATCCACCACTTCATCCTTGTCCTTATCTATATATGTGAATATCTTCCTGTCATCAGGGTCTCTCTGGGCGAGTCTGCTACCCGCCTCCCACAGCGGACTGATCCCATCAAGACTGACCTCCTCATATGGATCTGAATCCAGATCAGGATATGGTGTGGTGGCACTTACTGCATATCTCTTTATCTTTGCATCACCTGATGATTCATCAAAGAAGTAATCCACCACCTTATCCACAGTGATATCCAGTGCAAGGTCACCATCTGTATCCTCTCTCAGATAGCCATGCTGATCCACCCACAGGGACTGCAAATATCCAACCCATTTTACCTCTGTAACACCGCTTGTAACACTGGGTTTAAAGTATGCCTGAACCAGGTTTCCTTCACCTTCGCCTGATGTGGCAAGCACGGAGACCGCTGTTCCTGAAGCAGCACGCTTGAGTATATCAGTAATTGCCGTAATCAGCTTTGCTTCCAGTTGATAACCATCAGGTGCCTCGAAGTATGTATCAGGCATACCATCACCATCTGCATCCCACTCCTCCTGAAGGTCAGGTCTGTTGTTTCCATTCTTGTCAATAAATCCACCATTCTTTGCCGCATCCTGAAGCAATTGAGAGCCAACACCGAATGCAAATACTGTATAAAAGGTAATATTCTGGGTGCTTTCAAGGTCTGATCTCAGGTCATTTACATGCGCCCAGAGTGCCACATCATCAAGGTAATTAGAGCCATTATAACTATATGACCCGGGGTCATTTCCATCACTGTCATAGTCCTTCAGTTCATCTGGTATTTCCAGATCCTCTGTGCTTTCACCATCTGTAATAAGAATAACAAAGCTCTTTCCGCACGGAATAAAGTCATGCATATCTTCCCAGTAATATGGGTCATGCTGATTATTTGTGGTATAATCTCCTCTATCATAAGCAGGTGGGCTTATCTGCTGAAAGTATCTACATCCCTCATAGAACGACTCTGCAAGGGGTGTCCATGTGTCGCATCCCTTGTTCTGTATCTCTGTTACCATATTTGTCAGATTTCCTCCGTGAACACTTACATATATCTTGCCACCCCTGTCAAAATTGTAAAATTCAAGTCCCCAGCGCGCCCTGTCTCCCACCTTCTGGAGCACACCTGCAATGTTTCCATCCACAAACTCCTCCGGCTCCTCTGTTTCATCTTTTTCGACTGCTATTTTATAACTGGCAATGTGACTCCAACTCCAGCTACTACTTGATTTTGGCTTCCTGTACACATAAATATATCCATACTGCATCAAATATCTATAATCATAATTGGTAACATCATCATAAGGCGTAAGGCTAACACCTGACGATGGATCAGGATTAAATTCTCTATACCAGCCTCTACTGCTCTGGGCAGGGTTTTCTCCATAAAGGGTGGTGTTTCCTCCACCTGTCCTGGAGGTGGCCTTCCCTCCCACAAGGACTTTTCTTGCCACATCCACGCGCCTCATTGAGAGCCAGTTGAGCCAGTTACCATACCACGGCCCATTGGGATCCCTTACAAACCTGTTACTGCTGTATGAATAATGGGCATCAGGATCAAAGTAGCCGTAGTATCTGGTGCAATTGGTTGGGGTGAACTCCACATGAAGGAATGGCGCCTTGTTTGGATCCCCATCATACGAATAAACATCCCTTTTTCCTGTGCCCTCAAAGAAAAATACCATGGAATTCCCGGCGTTCCATCCCTCCCTGCTTACTATCTCCTGCACAATACCCTTTAGATCAGGTGTCTGATAAGTAACCCCACTGCTCCATGCACTCGCACCTGATATTGTCCATGTCACAGTGGTTCCTGTCTCAGGACGATCTGACAGGTCACTATTACTTCCGTCAAACTGGGTTGTATCATCATTTAACTGACCTGTTATTGTAAGTGTTGTTGCAACACTCTGGTTGCAGACTGAAGTAAATTCTATATATGCCCTGGTAATGGTTACCCCTGAAGGGATATCCACATTCTGGAATCTCACGCCCACAATTGAATCATTGGTTCCCCCCGTGCCACAGGATCCTGAAATACCACCAAAGTCAAGATCCCCGCTGTCATACCATGATGAATTGTTGTCAGTGTCCTGTTCTGCATCATCCCTTGACTGGACAACCCTTATATTAACTTCTCCACAATAAGGGGTTGAACCTGTATAAGGCGCATCTGTAATGGTGCCTCCATCTCCAGGCCATGTGCCATATGCGGCAAAATTCATACTGCCTGAATTATCCAGAATTATCAGGATATTGGGCTTTACAGACTGACTCATGAATATGGGATATGAGGTGTAATCGGACATGGCAGGCTCAACTGCATAAGAGTATCCTGCAAGAATAGAAAACAGCCCGATTATAAAAAACATTATCTGTAAATCTCTTTTAATCATCATAGACCTCCCGCAACGCCCGGCACCAGCCTGTATTCACCCTCCAGGTTTGATATGGCTGATGCCGGACCATATCCAAGGGAATCTATGGTGTAATATATGGCAACACCACCCTGTGATCCCCCTCCTACACCCTCTGCACCTGATCCAAACTCTGCTCCACCTCCTGCTATCTGCTCCACCCTGGTCCTCTCCACATCCACCTGGACCGTTGCACCTGAAAGGAAATAGGCAAAATCACTCACCCCTGAATCATATGCATCAAATCCCATTATCTGCCTGTAAAAGAGATCAGCCCCTGTCCGGAGATAGGTTATTGATGTGTTTGTGGGGTTTTCCCCCTCATCTATTGCCTCCCTGATGAGCTTCGGGGTGGAATATATCCCACTATCTGACCTGTAAAAGGCTATCTTCTGGAATTTGTCATTTGCTGCTATTTTAAGTTCTATCGTTGAAATGGTATTTCCAGAAAGCCCCAGTATTGTAAGAATAACCAGTATAATGAGGGTAATTACAAGGGCAGAGCCCTCCTGATCTGATACCATCTCTTGAAAATAATTTTTAATATATGACTTCATATTACCTCTGGTATAATGTGCTGAATTGATACGCTCCTCTGAACTCCCTTCTCCGTCCATGTAACGATTACATTGATAGTCTTTGTATTGTTAATGAGGGAATTGTCTGATATATTCCAGAATATGGTATATTTCCCCTGAGTGGCACTGAAATCAGCAGTTGATGTAGTTGCAGCATTCAGGCCTGCATCCCCGTTTCCGTTGGTATCCTGAAGCTGAGAATTGTCAAAGTCTTCAAGCCCAAGTTGAACCAGCTTTTCAATCCTATCACATGCAATCGTGCTCGCCTCCGTGATATTCTCTGCAAATGTATTCCCCCTGATGGTGGTTATATTCATGAACCCTATTGTAAGCAATCCAATACACAGTATTGAAAGTGCAATAAGCACTTCTATAAGGGTAAACCCATAAGTTCTATTTATCTCAGGCCAAGGTTTCTGCATTTTACTTCCGCCGTTAAAAGATTTCTTCTGTAATTATCCCCGGGCGCGGTATATATCACTGTGCCCTGCTGATTTGAGTATGTCTGATTATTTACATAGTCTGGATCCCTCTTCTCTGCCCTTGCAACCATGGTAATCTGAACTGACCTTATATTAGATAGTGTGGCGGTTACATTTCCATCTTTGTCTAAATAAACAAAATTAAGTGCATCTATGTTTTCTGCCACTGGCTGAAGTGAACCACCCTGAGAACTCCTGCCCAGGTTGGTAACACCTAAACTATCAACATATAAAGAATAAGTAATTACTTCATTGGTATCATCTGGGTCATCTGTATCTCCGTCACCATTCAGGTCCATGCTGAAGGTTATACTATTGGAACCTGCTGAAGTAATTCCTACATTTGCATTTCCTGTGGGATCATACCCTGCCATACGAATCTCCCTTTCCATGAAATACATTCCCGCACGCAGGTTCTGATTCATAAATGTAATCTGTGTCTGCACATTATAACTCTTCTGCTGGGCAATATAGGTGGAATAGACGCCGCTCAGGACAATAAGTCCTATTACCATTGCAATCATCAACTCAGTCAGGGTAAAGCCCTGTTCTGATTTAATGCCTATTATTCCCATGATGCCCCATTCCATTTCCTTAGTCTGATCACACCTGATGTGGTGGTTATAACCCTGTAATATGATGTATTGCTGCTGTTTGAAATAGCAACAGAGCCTGCATTATTTGCAATCCCCTTTGAGTCAAAAGTTATGGGATTTTGTGTAATGGTGGAACTATAAGTATCACCTGAGGGACTGCTGTAAGTAATACCAAAACCATAATCACTTAAATTAACAGTTTTATTAATAATTGAAATGGTATAGTTATTATTGACGGTATCAAATGTTATACCACACTGCTGGTGCTGTTTGATAGCAGTAATCCTTGCAAGTTGCATATTAACATATAGGTCCATTGCTGCCCTTTTAAGTGCTGAATCAGGGCGCTGTCTTGCAAAGGCAAAGAATGCCAGACTAACAAGCACTCCAATTATTCCAACAGTCACCATCATCTCAATTAGTGTAAATCCCGATCCTCTTATTCTTCTCATATCTTTCCCTTTGATCTATCCTCTGTATCAGGTCTTCGCTTTTCAAATACCTTCTGTTTTTTATAATACAATTTTCGTGCCTTAATTAAAAGAACATAACCTGTTGAAATTAATAAATATTTCAATTTTACTTATGGATTAACCAGACAAACTGTAAAAATATTTTACAATTTCAAATTCAAAAAACCTGTAAACCTTTATTTTTAATTATTTTACGAGCTGTAAAAAAAGTTATCGACTGTAAAAATATTTTACAATAATCTTGAATTCCTACCCCTCATAACACTTGAACAGGTAAATGATAGCCTATATACTTTTTTCTTTACGGGTGTCTAAAAAACACCTAACAGGATAACGAGAAGTATATATCAAATACCTAACATAAGAAGACATAAAAAAGCACAATTTATGAAAAATAGAACCGACATACCCCTTATAGAACCCAAGAAAGGCAAATATGATCCTGAAATCGGTCCTGATGTAATAATTATAATGACACCTTATGAACTCAGGGCATTGGTAAAAAAAACGGATGCCAGACTTCTTGGCCATACCGAAAGGGAGTATTTTAATCTATATGAATTTAAATATAATCGGACAGGACCAATCTATGCGATGGGGCCATTTATTGGTGCACCTCATGCAGTCTTAGGTCTTGAAAAGGCAATAGCCTTGGGGGGAGAGAGATTCTGGATCATTGGATACTGCGGATCACTTCAGGACTATCTCAGAATAGGAGACTTTATTGTGCCTGATAGTGCATATTCGGAAGAGGGCACCTCATCACATTATCCCTTGAATGGAGATTCAATTCCATCACCTGACCCTGATATGAAAAATCGATTAATATCTGCCATAAAAAACACAGGGAATAATTATGGTTGTGGACCCATCTGGACAACTGATGCCCCCTACCGTGAGACAG
>JALVMZ010000659.1 GCA_027032655.1 Desulfobacteraceae bacterium | reverse complement strand
AGGAACAAAGAAAAAAAGAAGAACAAGAAAAGAAAAAAGAGATGGAACAACAAGGGGAGTATTAAGCTTATAAATATAACCATATTTGCTATTTATTTTCCTGATTTAATGATAAAGATAAGGAAGGATGAAATTGGTAGGGATAATCCGTAGACTGCACTTTCCCACAATGTCAAGACAAAAATCAGGCATATTTAAGTTTAGTTTCCTTCTTCAGTGATAAGACATTATCTCCCATAGTGTCAGACTTCCTTGATTCATAATAGACCCGTTCAGGAGTCTTATAACCCAAAGCACTATGCAGTCTTTCAGTATTATAGAAAAGAAAATAGTTTCTAATATTATCTTCAGCATCCCAGACATCACTGTAATCCTTAAGATAGACCTCCTCATATTTAAGAGTTCTCCATAGTCTTTCTATGAAGATATTATCAAATACCCTTCCCCTTCCATCCCTGCTTATAAGGATATTATGAGAAAGGAGCACATCTGTGAACTCACTGCTTGTATATTGTGAGCCTTGATCTGTATTAAATATCTCTGGCTTTCCCATAAGTAGTGCCTCTTTTAATGCTTCTATGCAAAATTCTTTATCAATGTTCATGGAAAGCTTCCATGAAATTACATATCTGGAATACCAGTCCATAATAGCCGTAAGATATACAAAACCTTTTCTTATCCTGATATATGTTATATCTGAGCACCATACTTGGTCTGCATATGATATAGTAAGATCCTTTAATTAGATAGGGATATGTCCTGTGAGAGATGTCAGAAATAGAACATTTTTTCTTTGGGTATATGGCCTGAATTCCCATAATACCCATAAGCCTTTCTACCTTTTTATGGTTTACTCTGTATCCTTTACTCCTGAGGAAGGCCGTCATCCTTGGAATACCATAAAAGGGGGTCTTTGTGTATTGCTCATCTATCATTCTCATAAGTTCAAGATTAAGCTCTGATTCAGCTCTTGGCTTATAGTAGTAGCTTGACCGAGGGATACCCATAAGTTCACATTGCCTTGTTATGCTAAGATTATTTTCCATTTTATAAGGCCCTTCCTTTCTTCCAGGGGAAGCTGTTTAATTTTTTTTGAAGCCAATCTCTTTCCATCTCCAATTCACCTATTTTTTTAAGATATGCTTCTTTCTCCTGCTGCCAGCTCTTTTCTTTATTTCCACTATTATTGGAAAAGATCTCTGGTAACTTTTCTAAAACTTGCCTCTTCCATGTGTTTATCTGATTGGGATGGATTCCATATTCAGAGGCAATCTCAGATATGGTTCTTTTCCCCCGAATTGCTTCAATTACCACTCTTGCCTTAAATGCCCCATTATGCTTCCTTCTTGCTCCACTCATTTTTTACCTCCCTCTATTTATTTTACCCATAAATCAGAGGAAAACCAAACTTAACTTGCTGTCCAATTTTTGGGGGAAATTATATCTTTTGTTTTTATATGGTTCAGCTAAATAAAAAAATATTCTATAAGGCTTCTCTTCACCTACTTCAAGAAATTGAAGAAAAAATTGAGGTAATTTTGAGGTGTCTCTATGATATGAAAATTTTGGAGTGTTTTCTCTTAACAGAGAAGAATTATTAAAAATTCTTTCTCTTATGTTTTCCCAATCGACTAATATAGCGACTTTATTCATAATAAAAATGTCCCCTGGAGCAGAATTCGTGGCTGATTAAGCTCCAGGGGTCATGGATTGTCAGCGTTTGTATTATAAACTATCGTCATTCTTTTCCGCATGTCAAGTAAAAATTTACAATTTTTGTTGCTTCAAAAATGGTAAAATTAAAGGAGGGATCCCCAGCCTATATGTAATATTATGAACAAACTCCCTGAAATAAGGCCACAAAACAAGATTGAGATTAACCATTGAATATGTTTTAAGAAAATCCTCTTTAAACTCTCCTCCCGTTCTTTTTAATGTTACCGATAAGGTGCAATCAATTTTAATAATATAATCCCTTTTAATGGTTTTTGTCCCTGTTAATATAAATTGTTCCATAAATACAGCATATCCAGGGTTAACAATTTTATAATTTACTTTACTGGAGACATCAATTTTTATCTGTTCTTTATCTTCTGAGAATCTCTCTCTTTTAAACTTTACAGAGCATGATTCAAGCTGGATTTTATCAAGATCTACCTGCTTCAATTCCTTTCTGTATTCATTGGGAGAAAGGGGAGGTTTTATATTCTGTTTTTGATTCATGCTGCCGCCTCTCTGTAATCATCACTTCTTGATAACAATTGTAAATGAAGGGGTTTTATATTATATATATCACTAAATGTGGTTTCTTTAGCATAAAAAATCGCTTTATAATTAGTAAGTGCCTGAGCAAGTAAATTACTGATAAATTGATTTAAACTTGTGCCGTTTCTCCTGGCCTCTTTAACCAGTGCACGATGGAGGTATCTGGGAACCCTGAGAACAAATCTACCGCTATAATTATCCCTTTCAGGTTCCGGGATAGATTCTCCAGCTTCAATAAGTTCACGGATTATTTCCTTCTTGATTCCTTCAAGGTCTGCCAGTGCCTCTTCAGGGGTATCGCCATCACCTATTATAGCATCTCCAAACTGGGGGATTCTGGCCATATAACCCCCGCCCTCTTCTTCTGGGATGGGTATAATTTCAACTGGGTAACGAAGATTCATATAATACTCTAACCCATTATTATCTTTTTTCTTCATTTTCAAAACTCCATCAAATACTGGATTCTTCCAGAATCTGGATATATTCCAGTAGCCGTTTAATATATGTTCCTTTTACTTTGCGTCCTTTTTTCCTGGGAATTGTAAATATCCAGGTTATTCCGGGCATATTTTCTTTTTCAATCAATTCCTTTAGCCGTTCACTTTTTACAACAATATGAGAACCCCTTTTTTCAGTCCATTCTCCGGGGAAATAGTAATCCAGTAACTTTTTTACTTCCCGAAACCGTGCCTCTGTTGGTGGATTCTGTAACCACTCACTGTATAGCTTATCGGCAGTTGTCATTTTTTGTTTAAAGTGATATTGTATGTAGTATCATAATTTGACAAATGTCAAGTAAAATTTGTCTTTATCATAATTATGTAGAAAACTTTATTGAATGGTGGTAAGAACTCTGGAAGGAAAAGATAAGATATGAGGAGGCCTTGCATCTTCTCTGGCTTAAGATATATGGAAATATATCGCGGGAAAATACTACCGGGATTTATACCATCAAAATCATTTTTTCACACAATTTGACAAAGAGCCATTAATTTCTTGACAAAATCTATAGTGAATATATAGTGATTTATTTATTTTTTAGAAATAGAGTATATGGGGTTAATATATAGATTCATGGTATCTGGTATGGATGATCTGATTATTCATTTAAGTGAAATTACAGCGGAGATCAAAACCTATAGATTTATTATGCAAAAGGAATGGTGGATCCCTTCCGGAAAGGATGATCCTGTTTTATCATTTTTAAGCCCCGTAAATGCCATATTCAAGCTTTACCGTGCTGGGGAGAGGCTTGTATTGGAGGGAAAGGTTAAAGGGACCTTGGAGATACTCTGTGATAGGTGTCTGAGTTCCTATTCATTTGATATAGACTCAGATTTCAGGATATTCTTATCCACAGAGCTGTTATTTGATGAGCCTGAAATAGAACTTCACTCTGATGACATGGACACTGATTTTGTTAAAGATAATCAGTTGAATGCAGAGGATGTGATTAGAGAGCAGATATATCTTTCCATCCCTTATAAATGCCTTTGTTCGGAGGAGTGTAAGGGCCTGTGTCCTTCATGCGGTAAGAATCTGAATACCGGGGATTGTAATTGCACTATTGAATCAGGGCATCCTGGTTTCATGATACTTAAAGGGCTCAGGAATTCCTTACCGTCCAGGGGATAGGTGAAAAATAGATTCAAGGAGCGTTGTTATGGCTGTGCCAAAAAAGAAGACATCAAAATCCAAGAGGGATATGAGGAGGTCTCATCACGCAATAAAGATGCCAAATGTTTCCAGATGTCCCAAATGTCAAGAACCGGTGCTTTCCCACCATGTGTGTCCTTCTTGTGGGACATATAGGGGCAGGGAAATAATCAAGATAAAAGAGAAATAGCAATGGAAAAAGAGCAGAGGTTGGTTGTTATTACAGGGGGATCCAGGGGTATTGGAAGGGCAATAGCCCTGAGATTTGCAAAGGAGAACCCCAGAATTGTAATCATCCATTATGACCCGGATGAGACTTATGCTGAGGAGACCCTTGGGCTTTTAAAAGCACGGGGGGTATCAGCAGAGGCCTTTAAAGTTGATGTTTCATCTTTTACTGCTACAAAAGAGTTATTTGATGGGCTTTTGAACGATTATGGGAAGGTGGATGTCCTGATTAATAATGCTGGAATAATACGGGATACCTTTTTAATGAGAATGACTGAAGAGGACTGGGACAGGGTTATTAATGTTAATCTAAAGAGTGTTTTTAATTGTTCAAGGGCTGTCATAAGGGCCATGATAAGGGAAAGTAGAGGGTGGATCGTAAACATTTCATCTGTTGTGGCCACCATAGGTAATCCAGGTCAGACCAATTATGGAGCTTCCAAAGGGGGGATTATAAGCTTTACAAAATCCCTGGCAAGGGAAGTGGCAGGAAAGGGTATCCATGTAAATGCAGTTGCACCTGGATTTGTTCTAACAGATATGACAGAGCCCCTTCCCGAAAAGGTGAAGGAGGCATTTCTACAGCAGATTCCCATGAAAAGGCCGGGTAAACCAGAGGATATTGCAGGCGTGGTTTACTGGCTTTGCTCGGAAGATGCTGATTATATAACAGGACAGACGATTCATGTGAATGGAGGCATGTTTATGTCCTAAAACCTCCTCTGTGCCCTGAGAATTTTCTCCCTGATTGGGGCACAGATAGGGATAACACCTGAGGGGAGATGGTGTTATTCCTGATGAGGCGAGCGCGGAAACAGGGAGGGGCAGATAAGTGAGTATCTCTGCCATTAGGTGAAGCGCAACGCCTGAGTGGGGTTTTCCTTTTGAGAATGTTCAAGGAGGTTGATATCACAATGGGAGAGATCGAAGACAAGGTCCGAAAGATTATCGCAGAACAGTTAAGTGTCTCTGAAGATGATGTTGTCCCCACAGCCTCATTCGTGGATGATCTGGGGGCAGATTCCTTGGATCAGGTGGAACTCATTATGGCCATGGAAGAGGAATTTGATATATCCATACCTGATGAAGACGCAGAGAAGATTACCACTGTTCAGGATGCCATAGACTATATTAAAAATGCAATAGGTGCATGATCCAGACATCTTAATGTCATGGATTAACAAGGGGTGAGGATATGAAAAGAAGGGTTGTGGTAACAGGTATGGGCATGGTCACCCCGCTCGGCACAGGCGTTGAGAAAAACTGGGAGGCGGTTTGCTCTGGAAAATCCGGAATAAGGCAGATTACCAAATTTGATGCATCTCCGTTTCCGTGCAGAATTGCAGGAGAGGTTCCGGATTTCAGGTCAGAGGATTTCTTAGATAAAAAGCAGATAAGACGATTCGATATATTTGTTCATTATGCCATTGCATCTGCCAGGATGGCCATTGAAGATGCCGGTCTTAAAATAGATTCCAATAATTGTGCCAGAATTGGCTGTATTACAGGTTCAGGACTTGGGGGACTTGAATCCCTTGAGCACTATCATAAGATGCTTCTGGAAGCAGGTCCCAGAAAGATAAGCCCCTTCTTTATTCCTGGTATGATAGCAAATATGGCACCAGGTCAGATTGCAATAGAATTCGGCATAAAGGGGCCAAATCTATCCATTGAAACGGCCTGTGCAGCGAGTGCCCATGCAATAGGTGAGGCATACAGGATGATCCGGGAAGGGATCGCAGATGCCATGATAACAGGTGGTTCAGAAATGGTGGTAACCCCTCTGGCCCTGGGCGGATTTTGTGCAATGAAGGCCCTTGCCACATCCTGGAATGATGAACCAGAAAAGGCATCCCGTCCCTTTGACCTGAATAGGGAGGGTTTTGTGATGGGTGAAGGGGCAGGAATAATGGTGCTTGAGGCCCTGGAGCATGCACTTGATAGGGGGGCTCATATTTATGCAGAGGTGGTGGGATACGGCATGTCTGCTGATGCATACCATGTGGCAGCTCCAGACCCCAATGGGGATGGTGCAACACTGTGTATGAGCAATGCCCTCAGGGATGCAGGTATAAAACCTGAGGAGGTGGATTATATTAATGCCCACGGCACTTCCACAAAACTGAATGATGCATCAGAGAATAAGGCTATTAAGCGGGTCTTTGGGGAACATGCATATAAGCTTGCCATCAGTTCCACCAAGTCCATGACAGGCCATCTTCTGGGCGGTGCTGGAGGAATTGAGGCCATTTATACTGCCCTTGCGTTAAAAAATGGAACAATCCCTCCCACCATTAATTATGAAACTCCTGACCCGGAGTGCGATCTGGATTATGTCCCAAATGCGGCAAGGAAGGCAGATATCAGAATAGGAATGAGCAATTCATTTGGCTTTGGCGGGACAAATGCAACCCTCATATTCAAGGCATGGGAAGAGAATAAATAGTTAAGGAGTGATAATATTGGATTATAAGGGATTGAAACTGGCTGATCCGGATGTGGAATATGCCATAAAGATGGAGATGCAGAGAGAGCAGGATACCCTGATTATGATTGCATCCGAGAATTATGCATCCCGTGCAGTGATTGAGGCCCAATCCAATATCATGACCAATAAGTATGCGGAGGGTTATCCTGCAAGGAGATACTATGGTGGTTGCGAGTATGTTGACTTGGTGGAAAATCTTGCCATAGAGAGGTGCAAGCAGCTATTTGGAGCCGAGCATGTAAATGTTCAGCCCCACTCAGGCTCCCAGGCAAACATGGCAGTCTATCTATCTGTGCTGAATCCTGGTGATGTGATTATGGGAATGGATCTATCCCATGGAGGACACCTGAGCCATGGAAGTGCGGTTAGTTTTTCTGGAATGATTTATAAATCGGTCTCATACGGGGTTGAGCCTGATTCCCATCTCATTGATTATAATAGAGTTGCAGAACTGGCAGAGCAGCACAAACCAAAGATGATAATAGCAGGTGCCAGTGCATATCCCAGGATTATTGATTTTGAAAGATTCAGGGATATTGCAAGTGCAGTGGGGGCCTATCTTATGGTAGATATGGCACATATCGCAGGACTTGTAGCAGCAGAACTCCATCCCACACCAGTTGGCTATGCAGATTTCATTACCTCCACTACACATAAGACATTGAGAGGCCCCAGGGGAGGGCTGATTTTATCTGAACAAAGATATGCCCAGAGGGTGGATAAGGCGGTCTTTCCTGGAACGCAGGGTGGTCCGCTGATGCACATTATTTCAGCAAAGGCGGTCTGTTTTGGGGAGGCCCTGAAAAGGGAGTTCATAGACTATCAGATACAGGTTATCAAAAATGCTAAGGTGCTGGCAGATGAGTTAAAGTCACTTGGTTTTACAATCATATCAGGGGGGACAGATAATCATCTAATACTCATTGATTTAAGGTCAAAGGGAATTACGGGTATTGAGGCAGAGCAATCACTATCCAAGGCTGGTATTGCAACAAATAAGAATGCCATACCATTTGATACAAGACCCCCACGGGTAACCAGCGGGCTCAGGTTAGGGACTCCAGCCATTACCACAAGAGGCATGGGTGAAGATGAAATGAAGACAATTGCCCATTTAATAGCAGAGGTTGTGAATGAGCCTGATAATAAAACGGTAATAGATGGTGTGAGGGCCAGAGTAAAAGAATTGTGTTCTGAATTCCCGATATATGAGAATCATAATCCGGAAGCAGAAAACAGTGAATAGAATGGAAAAGGTAAAACCAATAACTGAGATTGAGAAGGGGCAGAGGCCATCCTGGGAAGAGTATTTCATGGAAATTACAAAGATGGTTGCAATGAGATCCACATGCTTAAGGCGCAAGGTTGGGGCTATACTGGTAAAG
>JALVMZ010000658.1 GCA_027032655.1 Desulfobacteraceae bacterium | reverse complement strand
TTTTCCCCACAGGACTTGATATCTCCTTAATTCCTTTAAGGTTGATCTCCCTCCATATCCTCCTTGCCTCCTCCAGGACAGAAAAAAATAGCTCCTCTTTATTTTTAAAGTGATTGTAGAGCCCTCCTTTGGATGTGCCTGATGCATTCATAATATCGTTTATTGATGTGCTAAGATACCCTTTCAATGAGAAAAGCTTCATTGATTCAGATATTATTTTTTCTTTCAGGTTCATAAATAATCCTAAATTATAACCCATTTATCAGGGAGACCGGTCGGTCTCTTATATAAATAATTACCACCTAAAGTCAAATAATTTTGATTTGTTAATTCCTGGTGGAGAGATTTTCTCCTGTAGTTAATGGATCTCAAGTGGTTTTAATTTAATCTCCTTGACTTGGAGAGCCTGAAAGTCTATTTATTGGCATGATTCAGGAAAACAATAATCTGTAGGAGGAGAACACCATGTCAGGTGATGATATTTTGAAAGGAAAAAGGATTCTTGTGGTGGATGATGAGGAGGATATCCTTGAGACTATTATGGATATGCTTGATATGTGTATTATTGAAACCGCATCAACTTATGAGCAAGGAAGTGAACTATTAGAGAAAAATGACTATGATGCGGTAATACTTGATATTATGGGAGTTAAAGGGTTTGATTTGCTCAAGATTGCAACCAGGAGAAAGATACCGGCACTTATGTTAACAGCCCATGGTTTGAACCCGGACAATCTTGTTGGTTCCATTAAACTGGGTGCAAAATCATATATCCCGAAAGACAGGATGTATGAGATAGATATCTATCTTAAAGAAATAATAATTGCCAAAAACAGGGGAATAGAGAAACCTGGTGGATGGTTTGCAAGACTGAGCTCATTTTTCGATAATAGATTTGGTCCCAAATGGAAACAAAAGGATAAAAAGTTCTGGGAGGAATTTGATAGGACCTATCTGATCACAAAGGATGAACTTGAGGAAATAATGTGAATTGATAAATAACTTTAAAAATGGGGAGAGATTAATAAATGTTAGAAGTGGTGTTTCTTGGGGTCGGAGAAGCATTTGATGAGAAGAATCCCAATACTTCTATCCTTATCAGAATTCAGGAAAAGGGGGCTGAAACTAATATTCTTCTTGATTGCGGATTTTCAGCCGTCCCCCAGGTATGGAAAGAGATTCCCGACCCTGAGGAGATTGATTCAATCTGGATTTCCCATTTCCATGGTGATCATTTTATGGGTGTTCCTCCCTTACTTGTCAGATACTGGGAAGAGGGGAGGAAAAAACCCATTACAATAATGGGACAGAAAGGTATTAAAGCGAAGATTACAGATGCAATGGAGATAGCATATCCAGGTTTTACTGAAAGATTAAACTTTCCAGTTGAATTCGTGGAAATAGAACCCGGGGAAGAGATATATTTCAGAGACAATAAGTTAAGGTCAGCAGAAAATGAACATTCAAGGAGAGACCTTGCCCTGAGGATAGATTCAGGGGATATAGCAATATTCTATAGTGGAGATGGAAGGCCCACTCAGGAGACAAAGAACCTTGCACAGAATTCCACACTGCTGATTCATGAGTCATTCAGATTTGAAAAAGAGATACCTGGTCATGGAACAGTTCTGGGCTCAATGAGCATGGCCAGGGATACGGGTAGTGAAAGGCTGGCACTGGTGCACATCCAGAGAGATGAGAGACAGAAGGTAATAGAGAGACTCAAGCCAATCCAATATGTTAAGGGTATTTATCAGATTCTTGTGCCTGAAAACATGGAAAGGTTGATTCTTTAAGGAGATTCAGGAGACCATTCTTTGTGGAATTAGATCACTTTCCTGAAATATTTAAACAGGGGGAAAACAAAAAAGAGTATCTTGTTCTGGATAATATATTCATTGTCCTGGTGGAACCCCAGATTCCTGAAAACATAGGCGCCTCAGCCCGTGCAATGAGAAACATGGGGCTAAGGCGTCTTTTGTTAGTAAATCCCAAGAACTGTGACCTTACCAGAATACTGAAGATGGCAACAGGAATGGCAGTTGATATTATTGAGGATATGGAGGTCTATGATGATTTCTTGGAGGCGATAGGAGGTTTCCAGTTTATAGTGGGAACCACTGCAAGGATCGGGGCACGAAGACCCGCAATGGTTGAACCAAGAGAGCTTGCAAGACAGCTTGTCCCCATATCTCAAAATAACCGTATAGCTATACTATTTGGCAGAGAGGATAAGGGCCTCACGAATGAGCATCTCAGATACTGTCACACAATAGTAAGGATTCCCACATCTGATTTCTCATCCCTTAATCTTGCCCATTCAGTGATGGTTATATGCTATGAGATATTTCTGGCACAAAGGGGACCATTGGATAGGGCATTCCCCAGGATGGCAAATAGATTTGAGCTGGAGGGAATGTATGCTCACTTAAAGGATGTGCTGACAAAGATAGGGTTTATTAATCCCCAGAACCCGGAGCACTGGATGTTGAATATAAGAAGAATGCTATCACGATTTCCCCTGCGGGCAAGGGATGTGAGGATAATAAGAGGGATATGCAGACAGATAGACTGGTATGCGGAAAAGGTGAAAAAGGATGCACAATCCAATAAAAATTTACATGTTAGAGATTGATTATCATGTCATCCTTTGAGACAGTTATTTTAAATCCGAGTCTGTAATCATTAACTATCCTGTCTATGGTCTCCTGCCACTGGATATGATTCAAAGGAATGGGATATGGCTCTTTCCTGTTGGGAGTCTTGAGGGGGGATTTTGGTTTATATTTCTTTGCATTAATATTTGCAGGATCATTGGGAACCATATCTGCATCACCGATATGGATAAGAAAGGTCTCTCCTTTAGGGCTGAATTTCTCAATAAAGTCCATTGCCCTTTGAAAGCTCATATGATTTGCCCTGTTTATTTCAGGTTCATTTAACCAGAAGGATTGAATTATAAGATATTCTGGCTCAAGCAATTCTTGGTGAAAATCGGGTATATCCAGAAAATCAGAGGTATATACAAGCCTTATCCTCTTTTTATTTTGTCCATTAAAAGAGATAATAAATCCCACAGAGCCCTTTGCAAACTCTCCATGATATGTCTTGAACGGCAGGATATCGAACTCATGGAAAACGAATTCTTCACCTGCTTTAATCTTCTTTACTTCTATTAGTCCCATATCCTCTAAGTATGAAAAACGCTTTCCTATCATATCCCAGCTCTTATGAGTAACAAATAAAGGGATGGGGCTGAAATTATCCCTTGGCGCATTTCGCTTGTATGCCAGGATATCATCAAGCCCAATGAAATGGTCTCCATGTTCGTGGGTGATCAATATTCCATCAATCCTGTCAATATTATTTCTCATTAATTGATTCCTTATATCAGGGCCGCAATCAATAAGTAGATTTTTTGAGCCTGAGAAAAGTAAGGCGCTTCTGTCCCTTTTTTCGCCCAGTTTCCTCATCTCCTGACATATGAAGCACTGGCAGTTCAATTCAGGCACACCCCACGCACCGCCTGTTCCAAGAAATGTAAGTTTCATGGTTCACATCACCCATTAAATGATCTCAAATAACTGTTCCCAGGTTGAGATTCTTGGCACTTCTTCACTTACAATCTCATTCCGGGACCTGACATATCCTGGAATGAATTGAAGGTTATTGTCCCGGACATAGGTCATCCATACTGGCATGATACCTGCCCCCATTGCACCCTGTATATCATGCATAGGGTCATCTCCTACATATATCATATATTGAGGATCTATGTTTAATGTATTAATAAATATCCTGAAAATAAGGGGATTCGGTTTTCTGTATCCAACCTCTCCAGATATCACTGTTACCTGAAAGTATCTGGATATATCCAGATGCTCCATTAATTTCATGGCTGCTGGTGCATGGGTAAAATTTGAGACCAGGCCTAATGTGTGTGTTTTGCTTATTCTCTCAAGCATATCCCTTGTTCCTGGCACCAGATGACAGTTATCATAAAAGGCTGAAAAATATGCCTCAACCCCTCTATTAATAATTGAATCATTGGGTTCAATGAAAATGCCCATTTTTCTTAATGCATCACTTATCCAGAATCTATTATGGGTTTCAATACCAGTTTCATCTGCCTTTTTAATAAAATACCTGGCTGATTCTTTATAAAATCCCATGAACTCATCTTTATTAATGTTCAACCCATTATCATTCAGACTACCCAGGAGTCTTTCCATTGCTTTTTTTAGTGCTGATGGCTCTGTCATAATAAGTGTATTAAAAAGGTCAAATCCGATTCCTTTTATTTTCATACCAGTCCTTGTTCTCATTTAAGATGCTGAAAGCTTCTCAAAAAATGTTTCTTGCTTTCTTTTTCATCATTAAAAAACATAAGCAATATTGATTAGTTTTCCTTCTCCCTGTGTATGGCAAATGATGCCCATGCCTGACATACAGGCATCACTTCTACCCTGTTTATATTGACATGCTCAGGTTGGGTTGCCACCCAGTAAACAATATTTGCGATGTCTTCCCCGGTTAATGGTTTTGTTCCTTCATATAACTTATCAGCCTTTTCTCTGTCTCCTTTAAATCGAACAATGGAAAATTCTGTCTTTGCAAGACCTGGTTCAATATTGCTCACTCTGATATTTGTGCCAATAAGATCACACCTGAGATTATTTGAAAACTGCTTTACAAATGACTTGGTTGCACCATATACATTACCACCCGGATATGGCCATGTTCCTGCTATGGAGCCTATATTAATAATATGCCCGATATTCCTTTGAACCATCTTTGGCAGTAGATATCGGGTGCAATAGATAAGGCCCTTTATATTGGTGTCAATCATCTGCTCCCAGTCATCTAAACTGGCTTCATGTGCAGGCTCCATACCAAGTGCGAGACCTGCATTATTTATAAGCACATTGACTTTATCAAACGGTGCTTTAAGCCCATCAATGGCCTTTTTTAAATTCTCCTTTTCCCTTACATCCAGGCTCAATATTAATATATCTTCATTGCCTCCAAGTTCATCCTTTAGTTTTTCAAGCCTCTGTTTTCTTCTATCGCAGAGGATCAATCTCCATCCATTTTGATAAAATACCCTTGCACAACTCTCACCGAACCCTGATGAGGCACCAGTAATAAATACAGTTTTCATATTAAACCTCCCGGGCCTGATGTCTTAGAGGAATATAAAAAAGAAAATTATCTGGATATTTATAAAATGTCAAATTTTATTAAAAAGAATCCTTTTTTCAGTAACATAGGTGATCTGAATCACGCAGGTATTTCCTTATCGTATTTGTCTTGACTTAACAATCATTTAACATATATATTCATAAACCTTGGATTTTTTCTTAATTCAATGGAGGTATGAATTGATGAGAGATGTTGTGATAGTTAGTGCCTGCAGGACACCCATTGGTGATTTTGCAGGAACACTGAGCACTGTCTCTGCACTGGATCTTGGGGCCCTGGTTATTACAGAGGCAATCAATAGGGCGGGCATATCAAAAAATGATGTGGATGAGGTGATTATGGGGTGTGTGCTCCCTCATGGGCTGGGCCAGAATCCTTCAAGGCAGGCCATGGTCAGGGCAGGTCTCCCATGGGATGTGGGAGCAATTACGGTAAATAAGGTATGTGGTTCTGGCCTTAAGGCGGTCATGCTGGGTATTCAGGCTATAAAATGCGGAGATGCAGATGTGGTGGTAGCAGGTGGAATGGAAAATATGAACCTCTGTCCTTATATGCTTGAGAAGGCGAGAACAGGCTATCGTATGAATAATGCAAAGGTCATTGATGGGATGGTTCATGATGGTCTCTGGGACCATGTAAATGATTTTCATATGGGAATGAGTGCAGAGCTGGTTGCTGAAAAATATGGAATTTCCAGAGAAGACATGGATGAATTTGCATATAATTCCTATCAGAAGGCATGGAAGGCCATAGAGGAGGGCAAATTTAAACAGGAGATAGTGCCCGTTACTGTCCCTCAGAGAAAGGGGGAACCCATTATATTTGATACAGATGAAGTTCCCCTTAGAGAGCCCAGGACAAGTCCTGAGGCCCTTGCAAGACTCAGACCTGCATTCAAGAAGGATGGAAAGGTAACTGCAGGGAATGCCTCCAAAATAAGTGATGGTGCCTCTGCAGTGGTCCTTATGGCAAGGGAAAAGGCTGATTCCCTCGGATGTAAACCAATGGTAAGGACTGGTGCTCAGGGCTCAGCAGGTATTGATATGAAATATGTGCTTGTTGCACCAATATATTCCATTCCCAGAGTGCTTGAAAAGGATGGATTGAAAGTGGAAGATGTGGAGCTTCATGAGATAAATGAGGCCTTCAGTTCATCATCCGTGGCCATAAACAGAGAACTGGGAATTGATCCAGGAAAGGTAAATATCAGGGGAGGTTCAGTGGCCTTAGGGCATCCCATTGGGGCAAGTGGTGCAAGGGTGCTTACCACCCTTATATATGCAATGAAGGACACAGGGGCAAAGGTTGGACAGGCCTCTCTTTGCCTTGGTGGAGGGGAGGCAGTAACCCTTGTTATCTATAACGAAGATTAGGTTATTTTAACGGGTCAAAAGACCCGTTAATTTTTTACAAAAATCCAGAGAGGAGTAATATCATGGGAGATGTAGTAATAGTTTCAGGAGCAAGAACACCTGTTGGAACCTTTGGTGGAAGCCTCAAGGATATACCTGTGGTGGACCTTGGGGCACTGGTATTAAAGGAGACATTGAAAAGGGCGGGACTCAGGCCCGTGGCAACAGAGTCGGTTACCAGATTCGAACCTGATATGTTTAAAGGAAGGGGAATGGTGGATCTGGAAAAGGGATTTTATGATTATGATGATGGGCTCCAGCCTGTTCAGATAGATGAGGTGATCATGGGTAATGTGGTAGGAGCAGGCCAGGGTCAGAATGTGGCAAGGCAGTCCATGATAAGGGCAGGTATCCCAAAGGAGACCAATGCTTTTACTGTAAATAAGGTCTGTGCATCGGGAATGAAGGCAGTTGCACTTGCTGCCCAGGCAATCAGGGCAGGAGAGGCAGAGGTCATCCTGGCCGGGGGCATGGAGAATATGAGCAGAATACCCTATGCAGTCCCTGCCGCAAGATGGGGTGCAAGGATGAACAATATGGATCTGGTTGACCTCATGGTATTTGATGGGCTATGGGAGATATTTTATGGATATCATATGGGAATAACTGCAGAGAATATTGCTGAGCAGTATGGTATTTCAAGGACCGAGCAGGATGAACTGGGGGCATTATCTCATCAGAGGGCCAGAAAGGCGATTGCAGATGGACTATTTAAGGAGGAGATTGTTCCAGTTAAGGTTCCGCAGAGAAAGGGAGATCCCATAATATTTGATACAGATGAAAGGCCCATGGATACCAGTGTGGAGAAGATGGCAAAACTAAGACCTGCGTTTAAAAAGGACGGAACAGTTACAGCAGGAAATGCATCAGGAATTAATGATGCGGCAGCAGCACTTCTTATTATGTCAGATGAAAAGGCACGGGATCTGGGACTGAAACCCATAGCCAGGATAAAGGCATATGCCTCGGGCGGGGTTGATCCTGCATTCATGGGTTTGGGGCCTGTGCCTGCTGTGAGAAAGGTCATGGATCGCCTCGGAATAACAGTGAATGATTTTGACCTTATTGAGTTAAATGAGGCCTTTGCTGCACAGGCCATTGCGTGCATGAAAGAGCTGAACCTGGATATTGAAAAGACAAATCTACTGGGTAGCGGAATCTCCATAGGACATCCCATTGGATGCACAGGAGCGAGAATTATACTTACACTTCTGATGGAAATGAAGAGAAGGGGGCATTCCCTTGGTCTCGCCGCCCTCTGCATAGGTGGAGGACAGGGTATGGCAACAGTAGTGGAGCTTGTATAGGGATGTCACTTAATCTCTGTGTTCATCTTAAATAAAAAAGGAGTGAAACATGAATTACGAAACAATAATATTCGAGGTTCAGGATGGAATTGGGGTCCTGAAGTTCAACAGACCCAAGGCCCTTAACGCAATAAAT
>JALVMZ010000657.1:494-8059 GCA_027032655.1 Desulfobacteraceae bacterium | reverse complement strand
ATTAGGGAAGCTGTAAGTTATGCAAGGTCATTTACTGAGAATGTGGAATTCTCGGCAGAGGATGCATCAAGGAGTGACAGGGATTTCCTGTGTAAGGTGTTTGGAGTTGCCATTTCCTGCGGGGCGAGTGTCATAAATATCCCTGATACAGTGGGTTATGCACTGCCAGAGGAATTTGGAGACCTGGTAAGATATGTGCTTGATCACACCCCTGACATTCACAGGGCAACAGTTAGTGTCCACTGCCATAATGATCTGGGACTTGCAACCGCAAATACCCTCTCAGGTATAAAGGCGGGGGCAAGACAGGTTGAGGTAACCATTAATGGAATAGGTGAGAGGGCGGGTAACACATCCCTTGAAGAAGTGATAATGACCCTTTACACAAAGAGAAAGATTTTTAATCTGGGTCATGGAATAAAGACAAAGGAGATATATCCCACAAGCAGGTTAGTATCCATGATTACAGGAATAGTGGTTCAGCCAAATAAGGCTATTGTGGGGTCAAATGCATTTGCCCATGAAGCAGGGATTCATCAGCACGGGATGCTCAGGAACAGGCTAACCTATGAGATAATGAAGCCAGAGACAATTGGAATAAAGGAGAGCAGGTTGGTTATTGGTAAACACTCTGGAAGCCATGCATTCAGGAAGAAACTATCTGATCTTGGATATGAATTGAGTGAAGAGGAGATAAAGGTATTGTTTCAAAAATTCAAAGACCTGGCTGATAAAAGAAAAGAGATTATGGATGAGGATATAGAGGCCCTCATTGCTGAAGAGATACTCAGGGTGCCGGATACATACAGACTTATGTATCTCAATGTGGTAAGCGGAAATGTGGCTGTGCCCACAGCAACAGTAAAGATTCTTGTTGAAGGCAAAGAGAGACTTGGGGCAGGATTTGGGGTAGGCCCCATTGATGCCACATACAATACAATAAAGAAGCTCACAAAGACAAAGGCGAAACTGCTTAAGTTTTCTGTAAACTCCATTACAGGCGGTATGGATGCCCAGGGTGAAGTGACAGTGCGTCTTAAGGAAAATGGCCTTATGGCACTTGGTAAGGGCACTGATCCTGATATAATTACTGCAAGTGCAAAGGCATATATAAATGGATTAAACAGGCTTGAGTATCTGAAGAAAAATGCCCCTGTAAAACCATAATGGAAAAGGAATTTATCATGGGAATGACAATTACGGAAAAGATACTTGCAGATCACTGTGGAATGGAGACGGTTAAGCCGGGACAGATCATTGAGGTGAAGGTGGATCTGGCCCTCGCAAATGATATAACTGCCCCCATTGCCATAAGGGTATTTAAAGGCATGGGCGTTGATGATGTATTTGATAGGGCCAGGATTGCCCTTGTCCAGGATCACTTTGTCCCCAGCAAGGATATACCCTCAGCAGAGCAGTCAAAGCTCATCAGGGATTTTGCAGGGGAATATGGCATTGAACTCTATTTTGAAGTGGGTGAGTCAGGTGTTGAGCATATACTTTTACCTGAAAAGGGTCTCATTCAACCCGGCACTCTGGTAATAGGAGCTGATAGCCACACCTGCACATATGGTGCACTTGGTGCATTTTCCACCGGCGTTGGCAGCACAGACCTTGGTGTTATCATGGGAACAGGGAGAATATGGCTCAGAGTCCCGGGGAGTATTAAAATAAATATTAATGGCAGTATGCCTGAGTGGGTGGGGGGGAAGGACATAGTTCTGTATCTTCTGGGAATTCTGGGCGAAGATGGTGCCAACTACAGGGCACTTGAGTTTTCCGGGACAACAATCGAGTCTCTATCGATGGCTGACAGGTTTACCATATCCAATATGGCAGTGGAGTGCGGGGCCAAAAATGGGATATTCCCGCCTGACAGTATAACCTATATGTATCTACAGGAGATTATTCCCTCCTTCAGTATGGAAGATTCAGATGAACTTAAAAGTGATGATGATGCAGAATACGAAAGAGAGATTGATATCAATGCACAGGAGCTGACACCTCAGGTTGCATTCCCCCATTCACCCTCAAATGTCCGATCCATTGCTGAAGTGGGGCATATCCCCATTGATCAGGTATTTATAGGATCCTGCACAAACGGTAGACTGGAGGATTTAAGGATTGCCGGAAGCATTTTAAAAGGAAGAAAGGTATCAAAGGGGTTAAGACTGATTATTCTGCCGGGCACACCCAGGATTTATAAAATGGCACTTAAAGAGGGACTCCTTGATATATTTATAGAGGCAGGGGCAGTGATAGGCCCTCCTTCATGTGGTCCATGTCTGGGGGGGCATCTGGGGATTCTTGCAAAGGGAGAAAGGGCGGTTTCCACAGGTAACAGGAATTTCATTGGCAGGATGGGCCATCCTGAAAGTGAGGTGTATCTCAGTGGTCCTGCCATAGCTTCAGCCTCAGCAGTGCTTGGCAGGATTGCATCCCCTGAAGAACTATAATCCGGAGGTTACAGATGATTGAAGAGGGAAGAGTCTGGGTGTTTGGAGACAATGTGGATACAGATGTCATTATTCCTGCAAGGTTTTTAAACAGCTCTGATCCGGATGAGCTTGCAAAACACTGTTTTTCAGACTTAAGACCTGAATTTTCCCAGGAGGTCTCACCCGGTGATATCATAATTGCAGGATGGAACTTTGGATGTGGTTCTTCAAGGGAGCATGCCCCCATATCCATTAAGGCATCCGGTATTGGTGGGATAATAGCAAAGAGTTTTGCCAGAATCTTTTACAGGAACTCCATTAATATTGGTCTTCCTTTGCTTGAATCAAGTGATGTTCAGGATAACATAAAAGAAGGGCACCGCGTTCGAGTGGATTTCCTGAAAGGCAAAATAGAGGATCTAAATACAGGCACCATCTATATCTCAAGGCCAATGGATTCCTTCCTTTCTGAAATAGTTCAGGCAGGTGGCCTGGTAAATTATATCAAATCAAAAGCCAAAAAATAAAAATCAGATGTTCATATTTTAATTCGGGGGCCGGCCTCTTTAATCTCTTTTGGTGCATTGGGGAATTTTTCATTAAAATTCTTGATAAATAGTGCTGATAGCTCTTTTGATTTGTCTCTGTATGCCGCCACATTTCTCCATGTCTTCCATGGTCTTAACATGAGCTGGTCAGGGAGCCTTGAGCAGTTTACCACCATTTCAAGCCCCAGGTCTTCATGTATCTCAGTTTTTGCGTATTCAAATTCACCGCTTATGGCTGCTGCTATCATCTCTCTGCTGTATTCTATGTTTATCCTTTTACCCTCTCCAAATGGCCCTTCTGTCCAGCCCGTATTGATGAGATAAACGCTTGTTTCATGCTCTTTTAGTCTTTTACCAAGCAATTCCGCATATCTTGTTAATTTAAGAGGCATAAAGGGTGCTCCAAAGCAGGGTGAAAATGTGGGCACCGGGTCTTTGACTCCCACTTCAGTTCCTGCAAGTTTGCTGGTATAACCCGAAAGAAAATGATACATTGCCTGCTCAGGTCTTAACCTTGATACAGGCGGAAGGACTCCAAATGCATCAGCGGTTAGAAAGAAGATCACCTTTGGATGCTCCCCAACTCCTGTAAAACTCACATTTTCCGTATATTTGCAGGGATAGGCTGCCCTTGTATTTTCAGTAATGGTTGAATCAGATAGATCCAGATATCCATCCTTTAAGACCACATTTTCTGCTATTGCCCCGAATTTTCTTACCGCCTCCCATATCCCCCTCTCTTTTATCCTATCCAGGTTTATCAGTTTTGCATAACAGCCCCCTTCAAAATTAAAAACACCATACGGAGACCATCCATGCTCATCATCTCCTATTAATTTTCTTCTTGGATCAGAAGAAAGCGATGTCTTACCTGTTCCAGAAAGTCCGAAAAAGAGTGCCACATCCCCCTCTTCCCCCTTGTTGGCACCACAGTGCATTGGCAGGACATCCATAAATGGAAGGATATAGTTGAGTAGAGTGAATACTGCTTTTTTGGACTCCCCACAGTATTTCATCCCGCCACTGAATATCCTCTGCTTGAGAAAATCTATTATCACAAAGCCATTGGAGTTGAGCCCATATTTTTTAGGATTCCTCACCCTGAAACTGGGAACAAATATCAGAGTTACAGGGTCATTTGGTATCTCTTTGGTTGTATATGGCAGGTCCCTGAAGATATTATTTGCAAATAATGCGTATGTGGGTGAGTCGCTTATAAAATAAAGGGGAAATCCATACATCCTGTCTGCACAGAGAAGTCTGTGCTGTAAATATATCTCTGGTTGTTCACTGAGATAGTTTATTAGCTGATTGTATAGTTTGTCAGCTATATCAGGGTCAATGGGTTGATTAATGGGTCTTCCTGTCTGGGCGTCCTTTATCTCCCAGTCAATGTGCTCATGAATCTCAGGATGGTCAACTATATATCTATCCCTTGGGGACCTTCCTGTATGTCTTCCTTTTCCATATCTGGGATGATCCTCTTTGGTTGTAATAACGAGGGTTCCGTTTCGGCTTAACTGTCCTTCCCCCCGCCTTACAGAATTGGTAATGAGTGCGCCCACATGAAGGTCCACAAAGACCCTGCCTTTTGGACTGATACCCAGTTGTTTAATATTGAATGGTTTATTGGGCATACTAACCTTCCCCCTTTAAAAATAAAAGAAGCTAATAATATAATCTTACCTCATTGTCAACAAAGTAAAACAAACTATGAGCCCTGAAACTTAAATTAAATAGCAAACCGTCAAATCAGCCTGCTAATCTTATTTACAAATTTATCTTCCGCTATTATTCTATATAGGAGTCTGGTTGAAAAGGTAGTGGCAATATTCTTGCTTAAATCATAAGGCATATTTCATAAAGGAGATGTGTATCTTTTAAGATATGGAAAAAGAGATTCTTATCATCAAAAATATAACTCGTGAAGGCCCTGGTCTCTTGGAAATTGAACTGAAAGAACGAGGCATTCAACATACTATTGTTGATCTAAGTCAGGGAGAAAATTTCCCTCCAGTAGAAAATTATGGGGCTATTGTAGTTCTTGGTGGTCCTGACAGCGCCAATGACGAAAATGAGAAGATGAAAAACCAGTTAGCCAGCATAAGGAACGCAATAGCTTACAATATCCCATATCTCGGTATCTGTCTTGGTCTTCAGCTTCTGGTTAAAGCATGTGGTGGCAGGGTAATTAAAAGCCAGGTTAAAGAGGTTGGTTTTATAGACCCTGAAGGGGATTATTTTACCGTGGAACTGACGGATGAGGGTAAGAGGGATCCTCTTTTTCGAAATCTCAACCATACATTCAGGGTTTTCCATCTTCATGGTGAAACAGTGGAACCCACAGACGATATGGTATTACTGGCTATGGGAAAATTCTGCCATAATCAGATAATTAGAGTTGGAAGCAATGCTTATGGTATCCAGTGTCACTTTGAACTCACCCCTGAGATGTTTAAAACCTGGATTGATGAAGACCCAGACCTCATCCAGCTCAATAGGAAAGGGCTTCTTTCAGATTTTGAAGCAATTAAGGATGAATATATCCAGGTAGGGCGGCAATTATTTAAGAACTTTCTCAACATAGCGGGTTTTTAGGATTAAGTTACCTCCAAATCTGGTATTTAAATGAGCACATATGTGTTAATGAAGATACTGGAGTCTGCCCCGTGTAGATATGACAGGGGTATTCGGATTCTTACATTTGGAAGACTGGATAAGGTATATGATCGCTTAACCAGTCATATAAAAAGGGGACAGAGGGTTCTTGATATTGGCTGTGGAACCGGGGCCCTGACCCTGAGGGCTGCTAAAAGAGGGGCAGAAGTAAAGGGGATAGATATCAATTCACGGATGTTAGAGATAGCAAAAAAGCGCTCAGTAGAAGCAAACCTGGAACAGAATATAGAATTATATGAGATGGGCGTTGCTGAACTTGGAAATGAAAAAGAAGAAGATTATGACATTGTAATGAGTGGTCTCTGTTTTTCTGAATTAAC
This sequence comes from Desulfobacteraceae bacterium, assembly GCA_027032655.1. Taxonomy (GTDB): domain Bacteria; phylum Desulfobacterota; class DSM-4660; order Desulfatiglandales; family JALVMZ01; genus JALVMZ01. Next base: position 2,074 of record JALVMZ010000657.1, on the reverse strand, counting down.
TGAAGATGAACTGACTTATTCGCTGAAACAAATAAAGAGGGTCCTTAGGTCCGGGGGCACACTGCTTATTGCTGATGAGGTGATGGCTGAAAACCTCTTAAAGAGAATACTGAGCTGGCTCATAAGATTCCCTCTTATAATAATTACCTACATTATCACTCAGACCACTACAAGGGCTGTGAAGAATCTGCCACACAGGATACAGGAGGCGGGTTTTATAATAGAGTCAGTTAGATACGATAATATGGGAAGATTTATTGAGTTGGTAGCAAGAAAGCCTGAGGCGCCGTTGTAATGAATCTGTTAAGTTATATTATTGTAAATATAATTGAAACCTTAATTCGGGTGGTTCCTTTTCCGTGTAAGACGGGTCTGATTAAAATAGGGAATCCAGACAGAAATTCACCTGTTTTTCTAACCTGCAATTATCATCTGACTGTTGCACGGGTTAAAAGGGCATTAAAAGGGATAGATTGTTATTTACTTGTTGCCAGCAGCAGAGGACACAATGTATGGTGTGGCTCCACAGGTGGCCATTTTACAAACCACAGTGTTATCTCTGCCCTTAAAACAAGCGGGATAGAGGATCTTGTGGATCACAGAGATGTAATACTCCCTCAGCTTTCTGCAACAGGGATTGAATCCAGAATCATCAGGGAAAAGACAGGCTGGAAGATTATCTGGGGGCCGGTTTATGCAAAAGATATTTCTGTTTTCATAGAAAACGATTTCAAAAAGAATCGGGAGATGCGTGAAGTAAAATTCCCTTTAATACAGCGAATAGAGATGGCAGGTATGTGGGCCTTTCCATTTTCAGTTATTGTATCTATTATAATACTTCCCTTCTGGAGAGATATAATCATTCCTCTTAATGCCCTTATCTGGGGTTTTTCATTTTTAATATTCATATCTTTTCCCCTCTATTCCGGATGGCTTAAGACAAAGAAAAAAGGGACTGATTTTAGCAGATATACCGTTATATTTGATATTGGCCGTATCCCACTTCTGCTCTGGATAATTTTTATCTCATGTCTTGTTATCCTGAGTATTTATTTAAACACCTTTACTTCGGGATTTATTTTACGATGGGGCTTTGTTTCATTGGTTATCTTGCTTTTGATAAGCAGTGACTTGATGGGAAGCACCCCAGTTTTTAAGAGCGGACTTCATGAAGATAGACTGCTGAGAGTAAGACTTGACGAGAAGAAATGAAGAGGTGTGGGTTTCTGTGAGCAGGTCTGCCCCAGGAATTGCTATGAGGTGGATAGGAAACAGCATACTGCCAGAATGCCAGGGGCGGATAAGTGTGTTCAATGCGGTGCATGTATAGTTCAATGCCCAATGGATGCCCTGTATTTTGAGGGGCCAAAAGGCGAAATAATTCCCCCGGAAACCATCAGGAAATTCAAATTAAATCTCTTAGGAAAGCGGAACATCCTTAAATAATTAAAGGATACTCTCCAGATTAGTTGATCATTAAGTTAAATTTTCTAAAGGCTACCCGGGTCTTTGTTTCCGCTCAGAAGTCTCCCGGGCTGGTCTTTTTTGACTCACTTATCTTACGGGGGATTCCTTACCCC
>JALVMZ010000657.1:0-484 GCA_027032655.1 Desulfobacteraceae bacterium | reverse complement strand
TTCATGTTCATAATATCTATCTGGAGGAGCAAGTTCAGATATAGCGCTTTTAAGATCTTCCACAACCCCTGGTTCATATTCGATAGTGGTTATTGATGCGGTGGAACCGATTGAGGTGATATTTGCGACACCCTTATCAATGCTTGAGTCCATAACAGCCTTCTGGATCAGGTGTGTAACATCTTTGATATCAATTCCCTTTTTTAGATCTATTGTAAAGTCATAAGTATTAACCAATCTTATCCTCCTATGCTCAAATAATAAAATATGGATCTTCTCCAAATTAGTTGATCATTAAGTTAAATTTTCTAAAGGCTACCCGGGTCTTTGTTTCCGCTCAGAAGTCTCCCGGGCTGGTCTTTTTTGACTCACTTATCTTACGGGGGATTCCTTACCCCCTCCCCATTCCCGCTCCTATTTATTTATGGACTTAATACCTCTGAATCATACCTTCTCTCATAATAATACAGACTAAGCATTAATT
>JALVMZ010000656.1 GCA_027032655.1 Desulfobacteraceae bacterium | reverse complement strand
ATCTCCACCCTTCTCTTTAAAGTCCGAAGGGAATGCCTGGTGGAAGATCAGAAATCACCAGAGACACTATGAACTCATCAATAGTTATTACCTCTTGGCAATCAGATAATATATTCCTATCTGATAAAGGTTACCTTCTCCTTTATATCCTTTCTCGGAGGAGTGGGGATATCACCCTCTGGTTTCCCCACACAGATTATGGCAAGGGGGACCTTATCCTGGGGGATATCCAGTATCTTTCTTATTTCATTCCTGTCAAATAGTGTGAACCAGAGTGTGCCAAGCCCCAGTGCATGGGCAGAGAGATGCATGTTCTGTATTGCTGCTGCACATGCATGCTGGTATCCCACACCACCCTCTTCTAAGAATGCATCAAGTCCTGTCTTTTTTGGATCCCCGATAACCACGATAAGCACGGGTGCAGTCTTTAAAAATTCTACTGAATATTTACCCAGCCATTTCCAGCCACTCACCTCCTGGCCCCACTTTCTCCTGTAATCGGCCTCCTGAAATATCTTCTCTTTGATATCAGGATTTTCTATTACCATAAATTCCCAGGATTGCGCATTCATGGGGGATGGTGCCCATGATGCAGATTCGAGTATCTTCATTATAATATCCTCTTCCACACCTTCCTGAGAAAAACTCCTGCAACTCCTCCTCCCTTTAATTGCCTCAAATAGTTCCATGTATTTTCCTCCTTTTGTAATTAAATACGGGACCTCTTATGAATATACATCTCTCTGTCTGCCCTTGATATGAGGGTCTCTATGGACTCCCCCTTTTCCGGTCTCCACCTTACAATCCCGATACTAAGAGATAATTGATAAGGTCTTATACCCTTTTTATTCTCCTTTTCCAGACTATTAATCAACCTCTTTTTGAGTGCCTCAGGGGTTACCCTCTTATCGCCCTCAATGGCAAGCACCACGAATTCATCTCCACCGATCCTTGCAATTATATCCGGAGCCCTGAATGTCTTCTTTAAAACCCTTGAAATATCCTTCAGGGCAAAATCTCCCATCTGGTGTCCCATGGTATCATTTATCTTCTTAAGACCATTTAAATCACAAAACAATAAAAACACCCCCCGTTTTAATCTCTGTGCCGTCTTTAATTCCTGTTTAGCCAGTGTCATAAATCCCCTGCGATTGTAAAGCCCTGTAAGATCATCCACATTGGATAGCATCCGCCACATCTCTTCAAGGCGTTTCCTGTCTGTGATATCATGGACCACTGCCTGAATAAGATACTTCCCTCCAAGGCTTATCCTGTTCAGGCTCACCTCTGTATCAAAGGGGGAGCCGTCCTTTTTTATATGTCTCCATTCGAATACCTGGGGATTGCCTGCGAGAGCGAGTCTGATCTTTTCAAGGGCAAGCTCCTTGGAGTCCCTTCCATCAGGCTGTTTTGGTGGAGAAAATTCATATGGAGTCCTTCCAAGTATATCCTTTCTTTCCACACCAAACATCTTAAGGGTGTATGTATTACAGTCAAAAAATCTATCCCCCTTCATAAGAAAAATGGCTGATTGAGCTGATTCAAAAAGAAGTTTATATTTCTCCTCATTTTCCCTTAATCTTAATTCTGCCAGCTTTGTATCGGTTATATCCCTTGCTATTCCTCTGAATCCGACCTTTTTACCGTTTTTATCCTGCCTGAGTGAAATGGATACCTGGATGAATTTCTTTTTCCCGGTCTTTGTGATTATCTGCCAGTCATATCCGGTTATAGGCCTTTTGCTTCTAAATACCTTATTAAAAATTTCATATGTATTCTGTTTACCATCATGAGATTCAAATTCCGTATAATTCTTGCCAATAAGTGAGTTTGGGTCCACCTCCAGAATATTGGAAAATGAATTATTAAAAAAAGTAAAGTTCCCTTTAAGATCAGTTTCGTAGTATCCATCATAAATGGTATCAAGGATGGTGCGGTATCTTTCCTCTGATTCTCTCAAGGCCTCTTCTATTCTCTCTCTTTCACGAATCTCCTCTCTTAATTCCTGATTCAGGAGTGATAACTCCTTAGTCCTCTCCTCCACCTTCTTTTCCAGCTCCTGATGTGCTTCTCTCAATCTCTGTTCTGCTATTTTCCTCTGTTCAAGCTCAAATTTTACCTGTTCAAAGAGCCTCATATCATGGGCAACCGCCACCATTCCCATATTATCGCCATATGAATCATGGATTAGAGAAATAGTAAGTCTAACCGGGATCTTTTCACCGTCCCTGACTTTTAAATAAACCATCTCCTTGCTATTATTATTTGAAAGAGTAATACCTTTTTCTTCACCTTTATTGAGGATTATCTCTTTCAAATTTTTACTCAGCAAATATTCCCTTTTCCGACCCAGAATCCTTTCTGCTTCTTTATTGACCTCAATTATATTCCCTGAAGGATCAGTGAGGAATACCATATCCTTCATGCTTGATATTATCTCCTCAGTTGCAATCTCCGGAGTGAGATCCATAATCTTATATCGCACAATTGCCCACCACATTCCGGTATTGAAGATAATGATTGTAATTGGAGCAATAGAAGGGAACCTCAGAATACCTGCAGAAGGTAAAATGATGTTAAAAATACTCCCAATAATAATAGTAGGAATTCCATAGCCTAATATGATCTTTGCT
>JALVMZ010000655.1 GCA_027032655.1 Desulfobacteraceae bacterium | reverse complement strand
TTCCTCTCTATGTTATCTATTATGGGCTTGTCATATTCATCTATCAGAATTACCACCTTCTTATTATCATTATTTGAAATATTAGTAACCAGATTCAACATCAAATCCTTGGGCGATAGCTTTTCTTTGAATTTATGTCTCAGCCCATATCTTTCATAAATCCCATGAAATAGATTCTTAAGACTCATACTAAAGGTTTCTATATCTTTGTTCACAAGACTCCCCATATCAATCTTGATAACAGGGTATTTATCATCCCAGTTCCACCTATCATATATCCAGAGCCCTTTGAATAGCTCCTTCCTCCCCTCAAACAGGCACCTGAGGGTGTCCACCAGCAGTGATTTACCAAACCGCCTTGGCCTGGATAAAAACAGGTATTTGCCTGAATCAATAAGCTGATAAATAATCTCTGTCTTATCTACATATATATAGTCAGTTATTATTTCATGAAAGGACTGAATTCCTATGGGCAATCTTTCCATTATTTGTTACCTTTTTTCAAAAATGGATTAAAGATAGCTACAGATAATATAACAGTATTTTCAGGAATAATCTAAGGATTTTTTATTAGTAAGCTGCAGAGAAATGGAATCAAGAATTGTTTATAGGGCAGGACAATCTATTTTTAGCTTTCAAAATCCTTTAAAATTCTTTATAAATTTAATATCCAATAAATCCTAAAAGGAAATCTAATTATGTTGATTATGGTAATGGATGGTCAGGGAGGGGGAATCGGCTCCACCATTATTAAAAGAGTTAGGGATAAAATGGGAGATGAAATTGAGATAATCGCCATTGGCACAAACTCCGTTGCCACCTCAAGAATGATGAAGGCAGGTGCCAACAGGGGGGCAACAGGAGAGAATGCCGTTAAAATCAACAGCCAAAAAGCGGACATAATAGTAGGCCCCATTGGAATTGTTCTGGCAAATGCCATGATGGGAGAGGTAACCCCCTCAATGGCTGAGGCCGTATCAAGCAGTGGGGCACCAAAGTATCTATTACCTTTAACGCAGGAGAAGGTTAAACTGATGGGCATGAGTGATGAACCTTTGCCACATCTTGTGGATGAGCTAATTGAACATATAAAGGAGGTATGTAAAGATGTGTAATTCATCTGCTTATATATTAAAGGAGGGAAAAGAGAGGCTGATACTCAAGGATGTGGATTCCCTTGAGTGTGATGAAAACCAGGTGACACTGGTGGATATATTTGGTGAAAAAAAGACTTTAGATGCCAGGGTTAAGTCCTTCTCTCTTGTGGATCACAAGATCCTGCTTGAGCCGGTATAAGATTCGTGCAGGAAGGTTTAAGTAATAATTCCCCTCTTCAATTCTACCTCTTTTCAGGCATCCATTCCCGTAAATAGCACACTTTCTTTTTAGCTCATCTATGGCCTGCTTCAATTGTTTTTCATTGAGTAAGCCGCTGTTAATAATCTTCATAATGGAATATATTCTGTATTTATCAAGACCTGCTATACTTCTGGACAATTGATCCCTGTGGCCACCTGTTTTAACCACAAGAGGTCTATCTATTAAATAGACAGGATACCTGGATGCTATCCTGAGCCAGAGGTCATAATCCTCACAGGCAGGGAGATTTTCATCAAACATGCCCACTTCATCAAATATCTCCCTCTTTAACATAACTGCTGATGGGCTTACCACACACAGAGAGAGTGATTTTTCAAATATATCTCCAGAGGGTTTCCTGTGTTTCTTCCTGGGATTTACCCTTCTTCCATCTCTTATCCATAACTCATCTGTCTGACATATAAGGGCATCGGGATTTCTTTCAAAAAATCTTATCTGGGTCTCAAGCTTTTGTGCGAACCAGTAGTCATCTGAATCCAGAAAAGAGATAAATGTGGAGCTGGAGGCCTCTATTCCCACATTTCTTGCATGGGATACTCCCATATTTTGAGGGATGGATATGATATGGATATCTTTAAAATATGAATTTAGAAGTTCAGTGGTATTATCCGTTGACCCATCATCCACAATTATTAGTTCATAATCACTGAAACTCTGATACAAAACAGATGATATAGCCCTCAACAGCACCCATGCCCTGTTATATGTGGGTATAATAACGCTTATGGTCTTCATTTCGATAGGTTCCAGATAAGTGCAAGCAGTCCTGATAGGATAACAGAGCCCTCTATCATGGCCTCAAACCTTATCCCCGGTCTGAGCCATCTCTTTTCATACACTGTGATACAGATTAGAAGTGAAAGAGGGCATAGAGAGAGAATCCCGAAAAATCCACCTTCTGGATATAAACATGCAATGAGGATCAGAAAAAGAGTCGTCCCTATGCTCAAGATTTTTAGAACTGAAAGTGCCCTTTTTTCTCCAATTATAATGGGAAGTGTCTCACTACCCACAATAAGGTCTCCCTGCATATGGAAGATATCAAAAATTGCTGATCTTATATATATCAGCGCAAATACAAATATAAATGAGATCAGGGGAAATAGGCCAATTAAAGCATTCTGCCTGAGCCATGGGATTGCTCCAATTACAATAGACCATGCAAATGCAATGGAAAAGGTCTTTGACCCCGGTATATCTTTGATTTTTCGATATCTAAGCCATGATAAAAACCTCTTGGGAACAATGGATATACTGTATAGTATGCC
>JALVMZ010000654.1 GCA_027032655.1 Desulfobacteraceae bacterium | reverse complement strand
TTCTTAACCATCCTGGATACCTACTATTTTTATTTTCATTAAAACCTTTAATACCAGGAGCTCCAGATTGTTTTTTAATTATTTTTTAATTCCCATGCAAAATTCAGGTTATAAATTTATATTTTTCAATGAATTCTCTTGGAGATAAAATTTCAATATCAATATATCTTCTAATAGATTTCAGATGTTTATATCCAGAGATAATTATTTTACAATCCAATGATTACCTTATCTGTCATGCTGAGGGGCAAAGCCCTGAAGCATCTCATAGATCCTTCGGGTGTCTTTCAGACACCCTAAGGATGACAGAGAGGATTATACCAGACATCCTCAGGATGACAAATGGAATATGAACTATTTTTACAAAGCTCCCTTTTTAATATTGAGTTATTTAATTATTTAAGGACATTCCATCGTTATATTATGGAATCAGCTGAATATTTAATCTATAATTAATTTTATGGGCGTGGAGATTATAAAGATTCGCTCAGGGATGGATTTTAGAAAGGAGCTTGCAAAGGCTGTTCGTGTTTTAAAATCAGATGGTGTAATTGCATATCCCACAGAGACCTTCTATGGACTTGGTGCAAGGGCAGACTCACAAAAGGCAGTTGAGCGCATATTTAAAATAAAAAAGAGAAAAGAATTTAATCCTCTTCTTATTATAATCTCATCAGAGGATATGCTTAAGGATTTTGTGGCTGAGATCCCTGAAGCTGCGAGAATGTTGATAAAGAGGTTCTGGCCAGGTGGTCTTACAATTGTATTCAGGGCAAAGCATACAGTTCTTCCACCTCTAACAGGGGGCACAGGGAAGATAGGAATAAGGTTAAGCAGTCATCCCATTTCAAGGGCTATTGTGGATATGCTGGGCGTTCCAATTACAGGGACAAGTGCTAACATATCAGGTGATAGCCCCCCTACTTTAGCAGATGAAGTAATGGATGGTATAGGGAAAGAGATTGACCTGATTGTAGATGGAGGAAAAACAGAAGGAGGAAAGCCTTCAACGCTCATTGATGTTACAACTTCTCCCCCCAGAATAATAAGGGATGGCGCAATACCCTCCCATGAGATTGAACAATATATCTGAATTATTTTTTCGTCCTTTTCTTTTTCATTCCCTTTAATATCTTCTCTGGTGTGATGGGAAGGTCCTTACATCTTACACCTGTTGCATGATACACTGCCTCTGCTATGGCAGGAGCTGTGGGTGATGCAAGCCCCTCCCCTGCCTCTTTTGCACCAAATGGACCCTCTGGTTCATAGGTCTCAACGCACAGCGAGTGGCTCTCCGGCATGTCCAGTGCAGATGGTATCTTGTAGTCAAGGAAAGTGGTATTTAGGGTCTTTCCATCCTCCATTGAAAATTCCTCTGATAGGGCATACCCAAGTGCCATATGGATTGAGCCTTCAAGCTGACCCTCCACTGAAACAGGATTGATTACTGTGCCACAGTCATGGGCTGTCCATATCTTTGTGGGCTTAACAATACCTGTTTCTCTGTCAACCTTAACCTCTGCAACCTGTGCGCCAAAGCTGAATGCAGGTGTAACAAGGCCTTTGCCTCTGGGTGTATAGTGACCTCTTCCAATCACAGGCTCACCCCTGTTTGCCTTCTGAACCATGGCAACTGCCTCACCAAAGGATACCCCCCTATCAGGCCTTCCCTTTGCATATACCCTTCCGTTCCTGCACTCCATATCATATATCACATTCAGATTAAAACGGGCAGAAAGGGCACCAAAGAGTTTTTCCTTAATCTGTCTTGCTGCCTGAAGCACTGCATTTCCTGCCATGAGGGTCACCCTGCTACCCCAGGTGCCAAGGTCTGCCTGGGGAGTCATGGCAGTATCTGCTGATGTAATCCTTATATCCTCCATCCTGATACCAAGCTCCTCTGCCAGTATCTGCTTGAGCACGGTATCTGAACCCTGCCCAATGTCAGATGCCATGGTAAGCAAATGCACTGTTCCATCAGGAAATGCCCGCACCTCTGCCGCAGAAAATGCAAACTGGGTGTTGAACCAGTTAAATACTCCCCCTGATATAAAACTGTAACATCCCACTCCAATTCCTTTTCCATCCTTAAAGCTCTTTCTCTTCTTCTTCCAGTTGCTCATCTTTGAAACTTCCCTCAGACACTCGATAAACCCACAGCTTGAAATTGTGGCAACATCGGGAATCTTATCCCCGGTTTTCATGGCATTTTTTATCCTCAATTCAATGGGATCAATGCCCAGCTCTTCTGCCGCGATGTTCATCTGTGTCTCGGATGCAAACAGGGACTGGGGGGCACCAAACCCCCTCATTGCACTTGCAGGTGGTTTGTTTGTGTAAACATGCTGTCCAAAGAACCTGTAATTCGGATACCTGTAAAGCATTGCCCCAAAATTACCGCAGAGAAATGTTGCAGTTGGCCCCATTGCATTATAGGCCCCGCCATCAAGCATTATTCGAAGATCCTTTGCTACCAGAGTTCCGTCCTTTTTGAATCCCACCTTTGATACTATCTTCATGGGATGTCTTCTTCTACCTGCCATGAACTCTTCTTCCCTTGTGAGGGTGAATTTGACAGGGCGGCCAGTCTTCTTTGAAATAAAGGCAGCACAGAACTCCCATGACCTTAATTCCATCTTTCCACCAAATC
>JALVMZ010000653.1 GCA_027032655.1 Desulfobacteraceae bacterium | reverse complement strand
TTTTTTGCTCTGTATAACTGATTTTATTGCATCTGCCTCAACCCTCTTATTTCCCACCACTCTAACAGCTTCCACCTGCACCACGCCTGCTATTCGATTGTATAGACTCTTTACAGCCCCCTTTACCATATCCTCCAATTTATCAATGCTCTCACCAGTAAGAAATAGATTATAAGCTGATTCCTTCCCTGATGTATCAATTAGCTGGATATCAATACTGACCCTCTCACCTATCATTGTAAGACTCCCCTTTATGATCCATCTTACAGCAAGTCTCCTGCCAAGGCGAGCAAGGTCTTTTAGGGTAGGGGCAGGGAGTCTGCTCTCTGGCTCTTTGTTAATTTTATAAGGAGAGACGGATTCTATCCCCTTTTCTGATAAGAACTTGACGAACATCTTCTGGATACTGGTATCAAGATGAGGTATTGGCTTGATGGTATGGACCCTGAAAGGCAGGATACCCACCTGGGGCATCTCTGTTGCATTCAGGTAGGAATAAGCAAAAAAGGTTATAAATAGAGCCGATACAATCCAGACTGATAATCTTTTCACCTTAAATCTCCTTTTTTGTGACAAGCCTGCCATCAATTAGTTCCAGTTCCCTGTCCATGGCCACTGCAAATTCCCTGTTGTGGGTGGCTACCACAATGGCAAGCTCTTTTTCCTTCCTTAAACCCAGTAAAATTCTTATTATCTCCTGTCCTGTATTTTTGTCAAGGTTTCCGGTGGGTTCATCTGCAATCAGTATCCTGGGAGCAGTAACAATAGCCCTTGCTATGGCTACTCTCTGCTGCTCACCCCCTGAGAGTTCTCCTGTCCTGTGATTGGCCCTCTCTTTTAATCCAAGCATTTCCAGTGTTTCCATTGCTTTTGCTTTTGCATCTCTCTTGCTCCCGCCCTGAATCAGCAATGGCATCATCACATTTTCATGGGCATTAAGTTCAGGAAGTAGATGATGAAATTGAAAAACAAAACCTATACTCCTGTTTCTAAGATTGCACAACTCTGATTCGCTCATTCCATTGACCGGCCTTTCTTCAAATTTTACTGTCCCCATTGTGGGAGGGTCAAGTGCACCCATAATATGAAGCAGAGTTGATTTTCCTGAACCTGAAACACCTGTTATTGCCACTGTATCCCCTGTCTGAATAACAAGATCAATGCCTTTGAGCACTTTAAGTGTGTGATCACTATGTGTGAAATATTTATGAATATTTATAAGTTCAAGCACCTTCATTTTTGTTTTTATTCATACCTAAGGGCCTCTACAGGGTCCATCTTTGATGCATGCCATGCAGGATATATTGTTGCAAGAAATGAAATCAGAACCGCACATATTCCCACGAATAGGACATCCATTGTTTGAATCTTAACCGGCAGGGTGGAGATATAATAGATATCAGGTGGAAGTTTTATGAATCTGTATTTCGAAAGGAGCTGACATAAACCTATTCCTGCTCCAAAGCCAGCTATGGTTCCCAATAATCCCACCACAAGACCCTGTGTTATAAATATACCCATTATATGTTTTGGTAGGGCACCCATTGCCCTTAGTATAGCTATGTCCTTCCTCTTTTCCATGACCACCATTACCAGAGTATTGATGATATTAAGTGCGCCCACAAGCACTATCATGGTAAGGATTACAAACATGGTGGTCTTCTCCAGTTTCAGTGCTGCAACCAGGTTCTTATTCATCTCTTTCCAGTCCTTTGTCCAGAAAGGATAGCCAAGTTCGGCATGAATGGCATCAGAAATGCCTTTGGTCTTTTCAAAGTTATATACCTTCACTTCAATTCCACTGACCTTATCGCCCATACCCAGGAATCTCTGGGCCTCTTTAATGGACATGAAAATCATGGATGAATCATACTCATACATTCCAGATTCAAACAATGCACTTACCATGAATTCCTTACTATATGGCACTCTTCCAGCAGGTGTGAGTCTGCCGTATGGAGAGATAATCTTCAGGATATTGCCGGGTCTCACCCCCAGTTGTTTTGCCAGTTCAACTCCAATAATGATCCTTGATATGGGTTCTGTTTTATCAAGTGAGGATATATCACCCTGCTTTATCATTCTTTTTATATCCATTACCTTATAGACAGAATCCGTATCAATGCCCTTTAAGATGGCCCCTGCCACATTTCCTCTGGCATTTATCATTACCTGAGTGTATATAAATGGGCTAACCCCATTTATCCCCTGAATCCGCCTTATCCTTTCCATTACTTTCTGGTATCCTGAAAACGCTCCATTATAATTTAGGATAAGAATATGGGAATTCACACCCATAATCTTTGACATAAGGTCACTTCTGAATCCATTCATCACTGATAAAACAACAATCAGGGCCATAACTCCTACCATTACTCCTGCCATGGAGATTATGGTTATTACTGATATAAAGGCCTCTCTTCTTTTTGCCCTGAGATATCTTAATCCAAGATAGAGCCAGAAAGGCATATTATCCTCTGCCCTTGTCCTGAGTTGGTCTCATCTGAGGAAATAGTATAACATCTCGTATAGAATAGGAGTCTGTAAATAGCATTACCAATCTATCTATACCTATGCCTTCTCCTGCAGTTGGAGGAAGGCCATATTCCAGTGCAACGATATAGTCATGATCCATTAGCTGGGCCTCTTCATC
>JALVMZ010000652.1 GCA_027032655.1 Desulfobacteraceae bacterium | reverse complement strand
GCTCAGGGAAGATGGGGTTATGTAAAAAGGAGATCAGGGGGAAAGCTGCCCATTTATCAGAAATTCAGGATAGGAGGTATAAACACTGTCCGGGGATTTGACTATGATTCCATCTCCCCGGAGGATCCAGCAACAGGGGATAAGATCGGTGGTGAGAGGATGATGATCTATAACTTAGAATATCGATTTCCCCTCATACGAGAATATGGGATAAAAGGCCTTGTATTTTTAGATGCAGGAAGTGTTACAACTGAAGACCAGGGCTATGATTTCGGAGAATTGAGAGAATCGGTGGGCACCGGTATAAGATGGTATTCTCCCATTGGTCCACTCAGGCTCGAATATGGATGGAAGCTGGACAGAAGAGCCGATGAAACATCAGGAGAGTGGGCATTTAGCGTAGGAGGAGTATTTTAACCCTAAAAAATTATAAAACCTATAAAGGAGGATAAGTAGTAAGATGAGAATTATAAGAATTATTGGAACCACGATTATTTTATTATTTGCGTTCTGTTCCATTTCAATGGCCGCTGAGAATATCAAAATAGGGGTGATTGATATTCAGAAATTCCAGAAAAAATCAGTGGCATTCCAGAAGGTAAGAATGGAGCTCCAAAAAAGGTATAATCAACTTCAGGCAAAACTTGATAAAGAAAAACAGGAGTTAATGAAACTGGAGGAGGAGTTTAAAAAACAGAGTCTCATGTTGAGTCTTGATGCCAAACAGGATAAAAAACTGGAGCTCGACAAGAAACGGAGATATTACAGATACCTGTATGAAGAGGTATCCAGTGAGATGCAAAACCTCCAGAGAGAAGCAACAAGACGGGTAGGAAAGGAGCTCGAAAAGGTGGTGGAGAAGCTGGGGAAACAGTATGGCTACACCCTGATTCTGGAAAAAAGGACAATTGGTCTCATCTTCTATGACGAGGCAATAGATATTACTGATAAAGTAATAGAGGCTTATGATAAATCCCATTCCCAGTGATACATTCACCTTTTATAAGAGTTCACAGGATAGAGGTATTCAGTATTGACATATACCATAAAACAGATAGCTGATTTCATTGAAGGGACTATTAAAGGAGATGAATCCATCACTATTTCAGGAATCAATTCCCTTGAGCTGGCAAAAGAGGGTGAGATATCATTTTATTATGACCCTCGTTACAAAAATGCACTTGCTGTAACAAAGGCATCGGCAATAGTGGTTAAACAGCCTGAACCATTATTCAAGGGCACCCAGATAATAGCAAAAAATCCTCTCCTGGCCTTCGCAAAACTGGTAGAACTGTTCAGTCCTCAGCACAGGCCTGCACCAGGGATTCATCAGATGGCAGTAATTGAAAGCAGTGCTACACTTGGAAGGGATCTCACCATATATCCATTTGTATATATAGGAAGAGAGGCATCCATTGGTGATGAATCAATTTTATATTCAGGTGTATATATAGGTGACGGAGTCAAAATAGGTAAAAGAAACATCCTGTATCCAAATGTGAGTATTCTGGATCGTTGCATCACAGGGGATGATGTAATAATACATTCAGGATCAGTGGTGGGAAGTGATGGATTTGGATATGCAAAAAATGGCAGATTAAATGTCAAGATTCCGCAGCGGGGCATTGTAAGAATTGACAATAATGTGGAAATAGGGGCCAATTGCTCCATTGACAGGGCCACCTTAGGGATGACCTGGATAAAGAGTGGGGTTAAGATGGATAACCTCGTTCAGATAGGCCATAATGTAATTATAGGAGAAAATACCATTATAGTGGCACAGACCGGTATTTCAGGAAGCGTTAATGTGGGGGCAGATGTAATCCTGGGAGGACAGGTGGGAGTATCTGACCATGTTACCATTGGAAACAGGGTAATGGTAGGCTCTCAATCAGGGGTAGCAAAATCCATCCCGGACGGCGAGGTGGTCTCCGGCACTCCTACTATGCCACATAGAAGGTGGCTCAGGATGACCAGAATATTAGAGAGACTCCCTGAATTAACGGAAAGATTGAAACAACTGGAAAAGAGACTCCGTGAAATAGAGGAGGAAAAACAGAGATGAAACTCCCGTTACTCTATGAGGATATAATAAATATCTTACCCCACAGGTATCCATTTCTCTTCGTGGACCGCATAATTGAACTTGAAAAGGGGAAAAGGGTGGTGGGTATAAAAAATGTATCCTGTAACGAACCCTTTTTCCAGGGACACTTCCCCGGTCGTCCCATTATGCCAGGTGTTTTAATTGTGGAAGCAATGGCCCAGGTGGGAGGTATCCTTGCAAGGCTTTCAGTCCCTGGCATGCTTGAAGACAGAGAAAAAGATAGAATCTATTTCATGTCCATTGACAAGGTAAAATTCAGAAGGCCTGTTGTCCCTGGAGACCAGATAAGGTTTGAACTTGAGGCATTGAGAACAGGAACCAGGGTCTGGAAAATGAAGGGCATGGCATATGTGGAAGATCAACTTGTGGCTGAGGCCGAACTTGTTGCAACCATAGGTTGAAGTATAATGGAAAGAATAAGGGCATCTTCAGGAGTATTTATTCATCCATCAGCCATTGTTAGCCCTGATGCAATTATCAATGAAGGGGTAAGCATTGGAGCATATTCCATAATTGGTGATAATGTTACAATAGGGAAAAACACAACTATTGG
>JALVMZ010000651.1 GCA_027032655.1 Desulfobacteraceae bacterium | reverse complement strand
CTGATATCCTGTTATAATGGCATTTAATACCCCAAGTCTTGAAAGATTGTATCCAAGGGCACTATACCTTCTTGGATTTAACTCATTTGCCACAATTAATCCTGTATTGTGCATTAATACGGCCATATGGGAGGTTTTTCCTCCTGGCGCTGAGCACATATCAAGCACTGTTTCTCCCTCTCCTGGTGAAAGGACATAGCTTACCAGACATGATGTCAATGCCTGGGGATGGATATAGCCAAGTTCGTATTCGAGAAGATTTCCAGGGGAAGGACAACTCTTTATATATACAAACTCCTCAATACCAGGAATAGAACTCTCTATCTGGTATCCTTTTTTGAGTAAAAGGTCTATGAGTTCGTCAGGGGCAATTTTGATCCTATTTATTCTGAGATGAACAGGAAAAGGCTGATGAATCGCCTCAATAAATTGAGCGAATTCAGGTATAATATCACTGTATTTTTCAAAGACCATTGAATTCATTAAAAAGGAAGAGTAATCGAATAGGCAAACTGTCCTCTTTTCACAACAAGTCGTATCGATGGTAAATAGAAATATCTTGATATTATCTTCTTAAAATCCTCAAGACTTGAAATCTTTATACCATTTATCTTTAATATGATATCACCAACTCTCAGGCCTATCCTCTGTGCTTCAGAACCTGGTCTTATATCTCTTATAATTATCCCCTCCTTGGTTCCTGTGCTGAACCTCTCTGCCATACCAATCGAGTCCACCCTTATACCAAGATGCATATAAAAATAATCAATGGAGAATTCAGGGGGGAATATCCCTGCTTTTACAATTACCTTTAATATCTTCCCTTTTCTGAAAAGCTTCATTTCTATTTTATCTTCTGGCATGTAATCAGAAAGATATTCTCTGTATTCATCCACAGAGTATAATTTTTCTCCATCTATGGTAATGAGAATATCACCCCTTTTAATACCTGCCTTTTGTGCAGGACTGCCTTTAATCACATTGTTTATAAGAACACCTCCTTGCCTCTTGCTTTTGAAACCAAAATGTTCCATCAGGGACGGAGTCAGGGGCTGAATTTCGATCCCGATCCACGGGAATCTCACCTCTCCCGCCCTGAGTAGCTCCTTTACCACCTTCTTTACCTTATTTACCGGAATTGCAAAACCAATTCCCTGCGCCTTTTGATAAATGGCGGTATTAATTCCAATCAACTTCCCTTCTATATTAAGAAGTGGGCCCCCACTATTTCCAGGGTTAATGGATGCGTCTGTTTGAATAAAGTGGCGATACACCTGATTTTCAGTTCTTACTGTCCTATCAATGGCACTTACCACCCCTGTGGTTACGGTGTGTGAAAGACCAAATGGATTTCCAATGGCTATCACTGTCTCTCCTATCATGATATCGTCAGAATTCCCCATTTTTATCTCATGTAATCCCTTTGCATTTTTCACTTTAAGCAGTGCGATATCGGATCGGGGATCAGTTCCCACTATTGATGCATGAAACTCCCTTCCATCAGAAGTTACTACTTTTATATCTATTGCCTTTTCTACAACATGATGATTCGTTACAATCAGTCCCTTTTTACTATCAATGATAACACCTGACCCAAGCGACACTCTCTGATATTCACCGGGAAATAACTCAGGGAAAAAGTCCTTAAAAAACTCATCTCCTGGAAACGGGAAAAGCCCGGGAATTCTCTCCTTAACTATGGTGCTTATATTTACCACTGAAGGCGATGCCTTCTGAACAGCTATTACTACCGGTGTTTTCCTCAAAGAACTGGAACAGAGGGCAATATTGATATCTAAAAGAAAAAAACCTATAAATAGACCCCAAATAAATATCCGAAATATCCTATTATCCCTGTTCGCTGAGAAAATCATAAATAATCTTTTTAATCTCTTCCTCCATGCCATAAAAAAAGTGGTCTGCTCCACTTATTATTTTAAGATTAGCGTCTGGATTCCACTTTTTAAACATATTTTTAATAATTTGATAAGGTGCTATATCATCTCTTTCACCTGCAATTATTAACTTGAGATTGGGGCAGTATCCCATAAAAGAGAAATCCATGAAACCAACGGGTGGGGATATAAATACAAGATTACCATTAACAGAGACACTTTTTTCATGGATTGCCTTTGCAATAATCCATGCCCCAAACGAATAACCTGCAATGTCAATATGAGTATTCCCTTTCTCTTTTAATAATTTAATCGCAGAAAAAAGATCCTCCTGCTCACCAATGCCGTTATCATAACTGCCTTCGCTCCTGCCTGTCCCTCTGAAATTAAACCTCAGTGTGCTGTAACCGTTTTTATTATAGGCATTTACTATGGCCTCAACCACATTATTATGCATGTTACCCCCATACAAAGGATGAGGATGACATACCACTACACCCCTTTCACCTGGAAGCTCACAATAAAGGCCTTCCAGTCTTATTCTTTCAGTTTCAAATAAGAGCTGTTTTTCCATCATTTTTATTCAATAATATATTGAAAAATAGTTAAATTTAACATATATCTTCACTGTTGCCACAGTATATCATCATAATACTTAAGAAATTATATTTTCATGTTATTTTTGATACTGCTCCCCTTGTCATGCTGAGTGACCTGAGTTCCGGAGCATCTTAAGAGATACTTCAGATGCCTTTCAGACACCCTCAGGATGACAG
>JALVMZ010000650.1 GCA_027032655.1 Desulfobacteraceae bacterium | reverse complement strand
AATAAATCATTTTTGCAAAGCCATCAGTTTATGATTGCCAATTGATGATTAATATGCTAAATGTTGTGCAAAATTTTCTCAGAGGGGGATTTTCAGGATGCAGATAGCAAGAAAGATAGGTATAGGAATAGTAATGATGATACCTTCTTTTGTAGGTGCAGGAGCACTGTGGGATATCTTTGAAAGCTGGATTTCTGTATTTATATGGATATTGATTATGGCAGGTGTTACATGTTCAATCCTGAAGCGAATTCCCTCAGAAGCCCATTAAAAAATATAAAGTTGTGAAATAAAAGGATTTACCTTGACTTCAACCAGATTCATTGATTATTTTACAAGATCAGAATAATTATCTAAGTGGAGGTTAATAAAAAAGAGATTTTTGGTCATTTTTTTATAATTCTAAGTCTTTTATTTTATAAATCAGGCATCATGGACAATATGAAGGGTCCGATGATGCCTTATTTCTTTATATTATATTAACTCCCATGGAACAGATTAGAATAAATATAAAAAATCATTCAGAAAGACATATTGATGTGAATCCATTAACGGTGATAGAGGCCCTGAGGGCCCTTAATTTAAGTGATTTAGATAGGGTGGTGGCAATCAGGATAAATGGAGATTTAAAGGATCTGAGAACACGAATAACTAAAGATGCTGAAATTGAACCAGTGTATATTGACTCAACTGAAGGGCTTGAGATTCTAAGACACAGCACAAGTCATGTAATGGCAATGGCAGTAAAGGAGCTGTTTCCTGGTGTGAAGGTGACAATTGGCCCTGCCATAGAGGATGGTTTTTACTATGACTTTGACTATGAAAGGCCTTTTAGGGACGATGATCTCCCCCGAATAGAAGAGAAGATGAAAGAGATAATAAAGGCTGACCTTCCCTTTGAAAGAAAAGAGATAAGTAAAGGGGAGGCCATACAATTTTTTTCTCAGCAGGGAGAAGATTATAAGGTTGAGTTACTTGAAGAGATTGAGGATGACAGGGTATCCATTTACACTCAGGGGTCATTTACGGATCTGTGTAGAGGCCCTCATTTACCATCAACAGGAGCTATAAAGGCCTTTAAATTATTAAAAGTTGCAGGGGCATACTGGCGGGGGGATGAAAGCAAACCCATGCTGAGCAGGATATATGGGACTGCTTTTGCCGATGATAAGGCACTTAAGGAGTATCTGGATAGACTTGAAGAGGCAAAAAAGAGGGACCATGTGCGGCTGGGAAAGGAACTGGAGCTTTTCAGCACCCATGAAGAGGTGGGGGCTGGGTTCATAATATGGCATCCTAAAGGATGTATGCTGAGGCATATCCTTGAGCAGATGGAAATAGAAGAGCACTTAAGAAGGGGATATGAGATGGTAAAGGGGCCTCAGCTCCTTAAAACAGAACTCTGGAAGAGATCAGGCCATTTTGAGAACTATCGTGAAAACATGTATTTCACTGAGATAGATAAACAGTCATACGGGATAAAGCCCATGAATTGCCTGGCCCACATGCTCATTTACAGATCAAAGATAAGGAGTTACAGAGACCTGCCAAAGAGATATTTTGAGCTGGGGCTTGTGCACAGGCATGAACGCTCCGGGGTATTACATGGACTTTTAAGGGTCAGGGAATTCACACAGGACGATGCACATATAATCTGCACACCTGAGCAGTTGAATGACGAAATAAAGGGTGTCTTGGACTTTGTAAAGGATGTGATGGCTATATTTGACTTCCCCTATGAACTGGAGATAAGCACAAGGCCTGAGAAATCCATTGGCTCAGATGAAGACTGGGAAAGGGCAACATCAGCTCTCATAAAGGCAATGGAAGATAACGGCCTTGAGTATCAGATAAATGAAGGTGAAGGCGCCTTTTATGGGCCAAAGATTGATGTCAAACTAAAAGATGCCCTTGGAAGAAGATGGCAGTGTGCCACAATACAGTGCGACTTTACCTTACCTGAGAGGTTTGACCTCACATATATTGACAGAGACGGGGAAAAGAAGCGCCCTGTTATGATCCACAGGGTTATACTCGGGGCAATTGAGAGATTCATAGGCGTGCTTATTGAACATTATGGAGGGGCATTCCCTGTATGGCTATCTCCTGTTCAGGCAATGGTCTTAACTGTTACAGATCGGGTTGTGCCATATGGGGAAAATGTCTTGAACTCTCTATTAAATGCTAATATAAGGGCTGAAGGGGATTTCAGGAACGAAAAACTGGGTTTTAAAGTAAGAGAGGCTCAGGTTCAAAAGATCCCCTACATGATCATAATAGGAGATAGAGAGGCAGAGCAGAAAACCCTAACTGCGAGATTGAGAAGTGGTAAAAACCTCCCTGCTATGGGAATTGATGAGTTTATAAAACTTATTAATGATGACATTAAGAAAAGGAGATAAAAGCTATAGGCAGGATATCAGATAATATACGGGTAAATGAGGGCATCAGGGCCAGAGTTGTAAGGCTGATTTCAGCGGATGGAAAACAACTGGGGATAATGCCATTGAAGGAGGCCCTGGAGATAGCATACAGAGAAGACCTTGACCTGGTGGAGGTGGCACCAAATGCTGATCCTCCTGTTTGCAGGATAATGGATTATGGAAAATATAAGTACCAGGCCAGCAAGAAGAGCCAGATGGCCAGGAAAAAGTCCAAGACCTTTCAGGTT
>JALVMZ010000649.1 GCA_027032655.1 Desulfobacteraceae bacterium | reverse complement strand
GTGTGTTATGGCCCCCAATATGAGTGTGGGAGTGAATGTTATGTTTAAAATTGCCCGTGAGATGGCAGAGATACTGGGAAAAGACTATGATATGGAGATCCTTGAGATTCATCATAGAATGAAAAAGGATGCACCAAGTGGAACAGCCATGAGACTTGCCAGGATACTTGCTGATGCAGTGGGAAGAGACCTGGACAGTGTGGCTGTTTATGAAAGAAAAGGAATGATTGGCAAAAGGTCAGATGAAGAGATTGGTATTCAGACATTCAGAGCTGGAGATATTGCAGGCGAACACTTTCTGCTATTTGCAGGACCGGGAGAGAGACTTGAGTTAATACACAGGGCACAAAGCAGGGATAATTTTGCCCGTGGTGCCCTGAAAGCAGCAAAATGGGTTATTAATCAGTCCCCCGGACTCTACGATATGCAGGATGTGCTTGGCCTCAAGTAGGTCTGAAACTCTTTTGGAGGAAAAGGTTATATGGCTGTGGAACTATCTCAGAGATTAAAGAGCCTTCCACCCTATCTATTTAAGGAGATTGATAGGAAAAAAGAAGAGGTGATGGCACGAGGCATTGATATCATTGACCTCGGGGTGGGGGATCCTGACATTCCCACTCCTAAGCATATTATTGATGCCTTAAAATCAGCAGTGGATGAACCTGTAAACCACAGGTATCCATCCTATACCGGTATGAAGCAATTCAGAGAAGCGGTTTCCACCTGGTATAGGGATAGATTTGAGATCTCCCTTGACCCTGAAAATGAGGTAGTGTCCCTGATTGGAAGCAAAGAAGGCATCGCACACCTTCCACTGGCATTTATTGACCCGGGGGATATAGCACTTGTCCCAACGCCGGCGTATCCTGTTTACAATATCGGGACAATCTTTGCAGGGGGGATATCCCATTTTATGCCCCTTGTGGAAGAAAATGACTTCCTGCCTGATCTGTCATCCATACCCGATGATGTGGCAAAAAAGGCAAAATTGATGTTCATCAATTATCCCAATAATCCCACATCAGCGGTTGCAACAGAAGAGTTTTTTCAGGATGTGGTCTCATTTGCCAAAGAAAACGATATCCTTGTCTGCCATGATGCGGCATATACTGAAATGGCCTTTGATGGATACAGCCCTCCCAGCTTTCTCCAGGTGGAAGGGGCAAAAGACATTGGTATTGAATTTCATTCCCTTTCCAAGACATTCAATATGACGGGCTGGCGTATAGGATTTGCCGTTGGAAACATGAAGGCAATTGAGGCCCTTGGAGCTGTTAAAAGCAACATTGACTCGGGGGTTTTCCAGGCAATCCAGATGGCAGGAATCCAGGCACTTCTGGGGGATAAATCCTGTATCAATGAAATGCAAAATATCTATCAAAAGAGAAGAGATATCATGGTGGATGGACTGAGGGAGGCAGGCATTGAACTCAGGAAGCCAAAGGCCACCTTTTATTTGTGGGTGAAAGTGCCTGATGGATATACCTCAACAGAGATAACAAAACTACTCCTTGAAAAAGGAGTGGTGGTAACACCCGGTAATGGTTTCGGAGAACCAGGTGAAGGATATATCAGAATGGCTCTCACACAGGACGAAGAAAGGCTGAAGGAGGCCATATCAAGGATAAAATCCATCTCCTTTTAATTGAGATGCAGAATAAGGTTAACAAGAGCTATATTGCAATAGGTTCAAATTTAGGAGATAGGCTGAAAAATTGTAATCATGCGGTCCAGAGGATTGATGCACTAACCGGTTGCAGGGTTGTCAAAAGATCACCGTGGTTCAGGACAAGCCCTGTTGGGATGGATACCGATGAGTGGTTTATTAATGGGGTGGCAGAAATAGATACAGATCTTTCACCCCGTGAGCTTCTACACAGCCTTCTTCAAATTGAAAAGTCCATGGGCAGGGTGAGAAAGAAAAAGTGGGAATCAAGGATTATTGATCTTGATATACTGCTTTATGGAAATAGTATTATTCATGATCCGGAATTAAAGATTCCTCATCCATTAATGCATGAAAGGAGGTTTGTGCTTGTTCCCATGGAAAGTATTGCACCTGATCTCATTCATCCGGTGCTGGGAACTTCAATTAAAGAGATGCTGAATAATCTGGGGAATAACGATGAAAGGGTATTTATGTTAGAGGAATCCTTATAGATGATTAGAATTTTAATTATAGGACTATTTATTTATATTGCCTATCTGGCCTTTAATAAATTATTTGGTAAAGCCACGGCTGTAAAAGAAGGCAGAAGAGGGGATGTCCTTGATGAGATGGTTCAGGACCCCTTTTGTAAGGTCTATATACCAAAACGGGAGGCAATAAAAAAGGTATTTAAAGGTGATGAATATTTCTTCTGTAGTAAAGAGTGTGCTCAAAGATTTGAACTTGAATTAAAAAAACAGAGATAGGTTATTTCCATTAATAATGGATATGTTTTACAGACTAAATTAAGAAAGGAGTAAGAGGGAGATGAAATTCTTCATAGACACTGCCAATGTGGATGAGATTAAGAAGGCAAACAGTCTTGGCCTGCTGGATGGCGTTACCACAAACCCCACCCTGATTTCCAAAGAGGGGAGAGAATTCAGAGAGCTTATCAGGGAGATATGTGATATTGTGCATGGGCCTGTAAATGCAGAGGTTATCAGCACAGACTCAGAAGGTATGATAGCGGAGGC
>JALVMZ010000648.1 GCA_027032655.1 Desulfobacteraceae bacterium | reverse complement strand
TATCCAACAGAGGTGTTTCAGTATGTTTTGAAGAGCCAAATTTTATTTATTGGAGGCCACCTGACCATGAGAGACCCATTGATAGTATTGTGGATAAGCTCCTTTTAAATCCATGGGCAGGGCCCATACAGAGGAGAATTGATGCGGTTGAAAAGATGATCGAAGATTACAGGGTAGATGGAGTGATTCATTTCTCACACTGGGGGTGCAGGCAGTCATGTGGTGGTGCTCCCATTATTGGAGACTGGCTAAAAGAAAGGGGAATTCCCTATCTTATATTACATGGAGATGGCGCTGATCCATCAAGTTATTCACCAGGCCAGACCAGGACCCGGCTGGAGGCCTTTGTGGAGATGCTTGAACGATGAAAAACCATACTTTTTTTGCAGGCATTGATATAGGCTCTCTTTCATCAGAGGCCCTTATCCTTAAAGATAACAGGATATTATCATATAGTATAATGAACACGGGGGCATATCCTGAGAGGATAGCAAAGGATTGTATGGATCAGGCCCTTAAAAAGGGGGGACTGAATATAAATCAGGTATCCTGTATTGTTGCAACCGGGTATGGGAGAATAAGTGTGGGTTTTGCAGATAAACAGATAACAGAGATAACATGCCATGCAAGGGGGGCACATTATCTGTTTCCCGGGACAAGGACTGTAATTGATATAGGCGGTCAGGACAGCAAGGTAATTACCACGGATGAGAATGGATTTGTTACTGACTTTGTAATGAATGATAAATGTTCAGCAGGCACAGGCCGATTCTTAGAGGTAATGGCAAGGGTCCTTGAGATTGAAGTAAATGAGATGGGGACAAGGTCCATGAGAGCAAAGGCAGGAGTTCAAATAAGTAGTATGTGCACGGTGTTTGCTGAATCAGAGGTCATATCACTTATAGCTGATGGAAAGGATCCTGATGAGATATTAAAGGGTATTCACGATTCAATATCAAAGAGGGTTTTTGGGATGGCAAAACGACTCAGGGTAAGAGATGAGATAACCTTCACAGGGGGGGTGGCAAAGAATAAGGGCATTGTCTATAGCTTGAGCAGTCTTTTTAAAAGAAAGATAAATATACCCACTGAGCCACAGATAGTAGGGGCCCTTGGTGCTGCCCTCTGTGCCAGGGAGATGTTCATCAAAGGAAAGCTATAAAATATTAAATTTGCTGAATATGGCTTAATTTACTTTTAAGAAGGGGGTGAATGGCCATGATCAGCAAATCCTTAAAAAAACAGGCATGGAGTGATTTTATTGATGCTGTGCTCTGGATTGCGCATAAGAGGCCTGTTATGAGATTCCTTATAAAAAATGCAGAGAAAAGGCTCTGGAAGAGTATTGTCGAAGATGAACCTGATAGTATAAGACCAGCACAGGAACTGAAGTTCTATTTTGTCAGAAATCTCCTCAGGACAACAGAGAATCATCTTAGAAAAGGCATAATGGATACTTCAGTATTCAGGAAGATGGTTAAGGTGTTTGTCAGAAATGTATTTGTTGAGGATATAACCCAGCGGGAGATATTGATGGAGGAAAGAGACGATGCAGTCAGTCCATGCTTCATTGTTCTAAGCCCCACACATAAGTGTAATCTATTATGTCCTGGATGTTATGCAGGCAGTGAGGAGAGCAGAAAGACATCTCTTCCATACTGGGTAGCAAACAGGATAATAAAAGAAAAGGTCTGCCTGTGGCACTCTCGCTTTACAGTTATTTCAGGTGGAGAACCATTTCTGTGGAATTCCGAAGGCAAAGACCTGTTAGACCTTGTAAAAGAAAATGATGATAATTTCTTTATGGTTTATACAAATGGCACTCTTATTAATGAAAGAATTGCAGAGAAAATGGCAGAGCTTGGGAATATTACCCCTGCCATTTCCGTTGAAGGCTTTGAGGAGAGCACAGATAAGCGAAGAGGGAAGGGGACATTTAAAAAGGTGCTTGATACCTTTAGGAGACTGAGAGAGGTGGGAGTTCCATTTGGTATATCTGTTCAGGCCACAA
This sequence comes from Desulfobacteraceae bacterium, assembly GCA_027032655.1. GTDB lineage: Bacteria > Desulfobacterota > DSM-4660 > Desulfatiglandales > JALVMZ01 > JALVMZ01. The sequence continues at coordinate 676 of JALVMZ010000648.1, read as the reverse complement.
AGGATAACTGGGATGAGGTTAGCAGTGATGAGTTCCTCAAATTTTATTTTGATGAGCAGGGCGCATTTTATGGGTGGCTGTTTCAATATATGCCCATTGGAAGGAGCTATACCCTTCAAGATATGGTAACCCCAGAGGAGAGACTTGAAATGTTCAGGAGAAATGTAATTGCCATCAGAAGGGGTTATAATTACATAGATTTCTGGAACCAGGGAGTAATGACAGATGGGTGTCTTGCTGCAGGGCGAAATGGTGGCTATATGTATATAGACTGGGCAGGAAATGTGATGCCGTGTGTATTTATCCCATATTATAAAGATAATATCATCGAGATATATAAGAGGGGAGGGACACTGAATGATGTTCTCTATTCAGACTATTTCAGGAAGATAAGGGAGTGGCAGGATGAGTATGCATACAGGAGACCTCCTTCACAGAAGGATAATCTGATACTTCCCTGCCCCATAAGAGATCATCATGATGTGATATATTCCATATTGAATGAATCTCCCAGGATAAGCCCATGCGACAATTTCGCGAGGGAGTGCCTACATGATAGAGACTATCATCTTAATCTCATTGAATATGATGAGAGATTACGACAGGTCATTGACCCTGTATGGGAGTCAGAATACAAGAGGGCAGCATAGATTATTCCTTGAGTATTGTGTAATAC
>JALVMZ010000647.1 GCA_027032655.1 Desulfobacteraceae bacterium | reverse complement strand
GGGCAAAAGATAGATGTAATTGTTTCATCAATAGGTGATGCCAAGAGTCTCCAGGGTGGGACACTGCTTCTTACGCCTCTAAAAGGAGTGGATGGGAAAATATATGCCATTGCTCAGGGACCTGTATCTGTGGGCGGTTATAGTGCAGGTGGTGCTGCAGGGGGGGGAGTTACAAAAAATCATCCCACTGTGGGAAGAATAAGTGGTGGAGCTACAGTGGAAAGGGAGCTTCCTCTTTCTTTAAGCCAGAAAGATGAACTCAGGTTCATTCTAAATAATCCTGATTTTGTAACAGCCACCCGAATTTCTGATAAAATAAACAGCAGATTTGGCAGTGATATTGCCCATGCAATGGATTCTGGAACAGTCAGAGTCAGGATTCCTGATGTTTTTAAGAATGATATTGCCAAGTTTGTGGCAGAGGTTCACGAACTGGATATTCTTCCTGATTCTGTGGCAAAGGTCCTGGTAAATGAAAAGACGGGAACAGTTGTAATCGGGGAAAATGTGACCATCTCAACCGTTGCAGTTGCACATGGGAACCTGAGCATACAGATAAAAGAGCAAAAAAATGTATCCCAGGCAGCACCCTTTTCACCGGGTGTATCAGGAGCACCAACTCAGATGTCCGATGGCACTATTGTTGCTCCTGGTGGAAGCACGGTTGTTACACCTCAGAGCAATGTGTCGATTTCTGAGGAGAAAGGGAAAAATCTCATGATTGTTCCTCGTGGAAGGACAATTGGTGATCTGGTAAATGCCCTGAATGCAATTGGTGCCACACCAAGGGATTTAATTACAATACTCCAGGCAATAAAGGCTGCGGGGGCACTCCAGGCAGAGCTTGATATTATTTAAGGAGATAAAAGAGATGATAGATAGATTAACTACAGTAAATTCCATTCAGTCATTAGAAAAACCCGGCAGAGAAAATGAATTAAAGCTCAGGAGATTAAAAGAGGCATGTGAGAATTTTGAATCTCTATTCATATATCAGATGCTGAAGAGCATGCGATCTGCCATTAAAGAAGAGGGCTTTCTGGGCGCTACCCATGAAAAAAGTATTTATTACAGCATGTTCGATGAGAAGATTTCCGAGGTGGTATCAAAGGGAGATGGGATAGGTCTTGGGAGAATACTTTTTAATAAGTTAAAGGATGGTTTAAGTAATGTAACAGTCTTTAATGATTAAATAATTTCTCTTTTTATCCGATAATAATACTGTGAGGAGCTGGAGATGAAGAGTAGCATCTTTAACATGATTCAGAAGGTTATGGCATGCAAGATAACTGCATATAGAGATATGCTAAACTGTTTATTGAGTGAGAGGGAAGCCTTAATTAATGTTGAAGTTGAAAGACTCTGGGATGTTAGCCAGAAAAAGGAGAAACTATGCAGAAGGATTGAATCACTTAGAAAGAAGTTATCAAAATTGATTGGTAAAAATGGAAATGGTGAGTCCATTAACATTAATAATATTTTTCCGTATCTAACAAGGGAACAGGGAGAAAAGATAAGACCTTATTTTTTAACCCTTAAAAGACTGAAAGAAGAGATTAAAACCATCAGAGAAGAAAACATTACCGTAATAAATGATTCTTTGAGATTCCTTGATGACATGATTGCGATACTATCAACCCAGAGAAGAGAATCCAGGTTATATGATGAGAAGTGTAGGATTAAATCCCAGGAACAGCCTGCTATTCTCTGTAGGAGGATTTGAATATGTCCAATCTTGGATTGGTCTTAAATATAGCAAAAAGTGCACTCTCTGCCCAACAGTATGGGTTAGAGGTTACATCTCATAATATTGCAAATGTGAATAATCCTGATTACTCAAGACAGAGGGTGATACAGGTTCCCAAGTATCCCGCCAAGTATGGGAAAGTAATAATAGGAAGGGGGGTTGATGTTGACGAGATAATACGCATCTGCGACCAGTTTATTGACCAGGAACTCATAGACCAGAAGGCAAATCTCAAGTCATCACAGGAAATGGAAAACTATATCTCAATGCTTGAGGGGATTTTCACAGAGAATACCGAAGGTTCAATGAGTAGTCTTCTTTCAACATTCTGGAATTTATGGCATGATATAGCGAATAGTCCCTCCAGCTCTCCTGAAAGGATTGCCCTATACGAGCATTCACTTTCCCTTTCTGCCAGATTTCATGATATTAAGAATGAGATTATTGATATGCAGAATGATATCAGCAATGCAATGAGGTCAGCAATTGAAAAGATAAATGAAATAACCTCAGAGATTGCTGAGCTGAATAATCAGATTGTTGGCATGGAGGCAAGTAGTACCGCAAATGATCTCCGCGATCAGCGGAATGCCTTGGTATCCGAACTTTCTCAATATATTGATACAAAGGTATTCGAACATGAAAATGGCGCCATTACTGTAATCACTGCTAAGGGATGTGTCCTGGTTCAGGGAATAGACAGCTATGATATTGAACTGGGAGGTTCAAATGAAGACAGGGTGCTCTGGACAGGTTCGGGTGGCAGGCAAACAGATATAACAGACCATATAACCAGAGGGAAAATGGGTGGGTGGCTTACAATGAGAGATGAGGTTCTGGAAAAATGCCGACTTGATCTGGATGAAGTGACAAAGGAATTGATATGGCATGTAAATCAACAGCACAGTCAGGGAGTTGGACTGAGCGCTTTTGATGAAGTAACAGGAACCTATTCTGTTACCAATACTGCTGAAGAACTCGGGACATCAGATTCAGGTCTTTACTTTTATGATAGAATTCAGGATGGGAGCTTCACTATATGGGTGTATGATTCATCAGGAAATGTTGTAAATACAGGGGGAACATCAATTACTATAGACGCTGATACGGGAGGGACCACCCTTTCCTCATTAAGAGATGAGATAAATACACAGCTATCATCCTATCTTACCGCATCCATCACTTCAGATAATAAGTTAAATATTACTGCCAATGGTGATTATACATTTGCTTTTTCAGATGATACAAGCAATATCCTATCAGCGCTTGGAATAAACACATTTTTTAAAGGAACGGGGGCAGGAAATATAGGTGTAAATGATGCGATAGGTGAAAACAAGGACCTTATTGCTGCCGGGATAATTGAATCCGATGGCACCTTTGCCAAGGGCGATAATAGAAATGCCATTTCAATAGCTGGTATTCAGAACCAGGAAATAACCATTTCACAGTGGACATGTGATAGGACAGACGGTGATACAGAGGGAAGTGTTACTTCTACCATTGAAGCTTATTATCACTCATTGATTGGTTCTGTTGGGATAAAGTCATCCAGTATAAAGAGGAATGTAAATTTTAATGAAACAATGGTGGAGAAGATATCAGAGATAAGAGATTCCATTTCAGCCGTTTCATTGGATGAAGAGATGACTAATATCATTAAATATCAACATGCTTACAGTGCTGCGGCAAAACTGATAAGTGTATCTGATGAGATGTTAAAGGATCTTCTTGATGTGAAATAGATTAGGAGAATTATATGAGGGTGGCAAATAAGACAGTCTATGGAAGGATAATATATAACCTTTCCAATATCACAGAAGATCTAAACAAGTCCAATGAGGTGGTATCTTCGGCCAAAAGGATAAATAATCTTTCAGATGACCCGGTAGGGTTAACTCAGGCTCTTAATATTCGTTCATCACTTGATGGAATAAAACAGATGAAAAGAAATATGTCACTTGGAAAGTCATATCTCAGTTCTGCTGAAAGTGCACTGAGTCTCTGTCAGGATCTGATAATTGATGCAAAAAATATCTGTATAAAGATGGTGGATTCATCTGTGGGAGCATCTGAAAGGGCATCAGCGGCTGAGGATGTGGATAATATACTGGATGAGATAGTATCGCTTGCAAATACTGATGTTAATGGATGGTATGTTTTTGGAGGATATCAGTCTTCGGTGCCACCTTTTCAGTCAGATGGAACATATGTAAGTGATACAAACACATTTTCAATCAAGATAAGTTCCAGCACAAGTATTGAGGTGGGAATGAATGGTTCAGATGTATTTGGTTCACTTTTTACCACATTAAGTAATCTCAAAACTGCACTTGAGACCAATGATGTGGATGGAATAAGAACAGCAATGGATGAACTCGACGACCATTTTGATCATATAACCAACAGGATATCTGATGTTGGATCAAAGATTAAAAGAATTGAAATTAAAGAGAAGCTCTATCAGGACCTTGAGATAGAGAGCACACAGAAACTTTCTCTTATTGAAGATGCAGATATTGCCAAAGCCATTGTAGAACTAAAAAGCAAAGAACTTGCTTATCAGGCAGCACTTGCATCTTCCTCAAAGGTTATGCAATTAAGCCTTGTGGATTATTTATAAATTAAACAAAAAACTGAGTAGTTTTTATGCTGGTTCTTACAAGAAGGGTTGGAGAAAAGATAAATATAGGAGATTATATTGTTGTTACAGTCCTTGATATAAAGGGTAATCAGGTAAAGATAGGTGTGGAGGCACCTCCAGATGTGGCCATACACAGGAAGGAGATATATGAAAGAATTATGGAACAGAACATCAAATCATCAGGTATCGATAAAAAGGATATTGACTTTGCAGACTCCCTTTTAAAGAAAAAGGAAGACAAGGGGGATAAAGATTGAAAATAGAAACCAGCAGATTTGGAACAATTAATGTGGATGAAGATAAGATTATCTTTATGCCAAAAGGGATCATTGGATTCCCTGAAAGAAAGAGATATGTTATGTTGAGGCACAGGGAAGGGTCCCCATTTTATTGGTATCAGTCAATAGATGATGGGGGCCTTGCATTTGTAATTATGAGCCCCTTTATTATAATACCAGATTATCAATATAATCTGGAATATATTTTGAATGAGATGAACTGGGATAGGGCTTTAACTGAAAAAGATATTGAACTCTATGTTATTGTAACTATTCCAAGGGGAGAACCAGAGAAGATGACAGCCAATTTGATGGCCCCCCTTGTAATAAATACAAAGATACGGGAGGCAGGTCAGATAGTTTTACCTGATACACCATATCATCACAGATACCCTGTTATAGAACAGGGCAAAAAATCTGATAAGGAGACCAGCATTGGTTCAAGTAAGTAAAATATGAATAATGGGAAAAGAGAATTAATATTAAAAAGTGTCCTGAAAAAGGAAAATCTGCCCTCTCTTTCTTCACTCACAGTAAAACTCATTGAGATGGCCTCTGATGATAGTGTGCCAGTTAAAAGACTTGCAGATACCATTGAAAAGGAACCAGGTCTAACAGCAAGACTTCTGAAAATGGTAAATAGCACATTCTATTCAACCTATGAACCAGTAACCACCATATCTCAGGCAATTGTGCTGATGGGATTTCAGAAAGTAAGGATTATGGCATTGGGACTATCTTTAAGGGATACATTTCCAATGGGAAGACACAATGGCATGGATTATGATTATTTCTGGAAGACTTCCATTTATAGGGCACAACTTGCAAAGGAACTGATAAGAAGGGCAAATATTAAAGGGATAAATGATGAAGAGATATTCATTTCTGCTCTTATTCTCGAATTAGGCATTTTATTATTAAATGAAGTGGTAAGAAAAGAGATAAATGATAACATTCCACCATGTGATATCCCTCTTAATGAACTCATTGAGGAAGAAGAGAAAAGGTTCGGCATTAATCACAGGGAGGTGGGTTTCCATATTATGAAACATTGGAACTTTCCCTCTCATTTTATTATGACTCAGAAAGCTTTTGGTTCCCTTTTGGAGCTGGATAAAAAGGATGAGTTTTTAAGGATAATAGAGCTTTCAAGAATGATAACAGAGGCGGTTTTTATAAAACAGGAAAATCTGTTTAGAGTAAAGGAATATGTGGATAAGTATCTGGGAATTGATCCATATCAGATGGATGAGATTATCTCAAACATATTTCAAAAGGTAAATGATATGAGGGATCAGTTGAAGATAGATTTTAATGATAGTGATATTATTGAGATAATGGAGAAGGCAAATAAATCCCTTGCAAGAATAAATAGCACCATGGAGCTATCTATAAGGGATGCTATTGAAAAATCTCAGCAAAATCAAGATAATGATTTGTTACAAAGTCCTGATGTTGTAATAAGCACACTTGATGCAGTTGCCCATGAAATCAGGAATCCCTTGATGGCCATAGGTGGATTTGCAAGGAGGCTCTCAGAGTATGCAAAGAATTATGATAAGAGCAGGACATATGCGAAGATTATTGAAAAAGAAAGTATGAGGCTGGAGGAGGTATTAAAAGAGATCCTGGATTATTGTAAGGAATACCAGCCTAAATTTGAAAAGATGGAATTGTTATCATTTATATTACAGATTCTTGATGAGCAACGGGTTAAACTGGAAGAAAGAGGAATTAAGTTACAGGTAAGAGTTCCTGAGCACGAGGTGATTATTGTAGCAGATAAATCAGGTATAAAAAGGGTGATCCTCGAATTAATAAAAAACATTATAAAAAGATCGGAGGGTGGCAAAGATAATCATGTAGAGGTAAGTGTGTCCATATCCAATAACAACAAGCATATATTGTTAAAGATTTCTGATAATGGAGTTCCATTAAATGATGAAGAGATAGCCATTTTAAATGAAGATGGTTTTCAGTCCAGGACATTATTGGGTTCCTTAGGGTTCAAGCTTATAAGAAGGATAGTAGGAATCCATGGTGGTGCAGTTGATGTTAAAAGGGAGAGTAATAGGTTAAACATCATCTCCATATTACTTCCAATAAAATAATCTTCTCTCTGTCATATTATTTATAATATCTGCTCATTTCAGTTTTATGGATAATTACCGATAATAGATTTAGGGAAAAGGCTTAAAATGGAGAGGCTAATATTAAACTTACAACATAAATTAAATCCTCTTCACATATATTGCAGGATGATGGACAGGGGGCTAAGTAAAAGAGTTTCCGTCCATATCTGTAAGTTTTATGAAAGTTTGCTTTTCTGGTGGTTCAGAAAGATTTTCTTGTGTTCTATTCTGCTTATGGTAAGGAGATTGAGAAAGATATGAGTGATGAATTGGAAAAAAAAGAGACAGGTGAATCTACGATAAAGAGCAATTCCATAAGGAAAATAGCGGTCCTGTTTACTGATATTGTTGGTTCAAGCAGGTTTTTTAAAAGCCATGGCAATATGGCAGGATTAAATATGCTCAGAAAACACCACAGGATGGTTCCACCCATTATTGAAGAGCATAATGGGGTGGTGGTTAAATTCCTGGGGGATTCAGTTCTTGCCTATTTCAGTGAACCGGTTGAGGCCCTCAAATCCGCTATAAGAATACAGAAGCTATTCCTTGATTATAATAAAGAAAAGGAGCCTGATTCTCAGATTCACATTAAGATTGCGGTGCATTATGGTGAGGGAATTATTGATAAAGGAGATATTTATGGAGATGTGGTAAATGTGGCAGCAAAACTCATTGAGATGGTAAATGGGGATGAGGTTCATATATCAGAGGCGGTTTATAAAGAGGTAAAAAATCTATCACCAATAATCTTTGAAAGTATAAATGTCCAGGATGGAAGTGGATTATTAAATGGCATAAAAAGATATGTTGTTAAATGGGATAAAGATGTGGATTTAAAACCATCTGGCGAAAGCCTTATTCTGGTAAAACCATTGTGGGAGCTTGCATCGAATGATTTTAAGAAGATATGGAAGAGATTTAAAAGAGATCTAAATAAATTTATGAAAAAAGATATAAAAAAATCTAAATCATTAAAAGATGGCTCTTTATTAATAATTGCAGATAATAATGAGAAGATACTCAGAATTTCTGAGAGAATAAAGAATACATTATATGAAAATACTGCTATCTTAAAAGAAGGAATTCTCCCTGTATATATTGTCCTGGATACAGGTGTTTTCCTAAAGGATGAGGATATTAATGAACCAGGAAATATTAGATTAATACCTGAGGAGCTTGAACCAGGTGAAATAAATGTCTCCATATATTTTTTAAAGAAGATTAAAGACAGACCCGAGGTTAGATTTCATCCCTATCCCATTCAGGAAAATAACAGAAGCTTTTATAAACTGATTACATCTGTTCAGCAAGATGTTAAGTATTCAGAGCAGTTATTTAATTATCAGGAGGTATTAAGGAGGGGTAGTAAAGCCCCATGTTTTTACTGTAATGCCAGAACACACACACCATCAAAATGCGCAT
>JALVMZ010000646.1 GCA_027032655.1 Desulfobacteraceae bacterium | reverse complement strand
GGTTCAACATATCTGAATGACATTAAAAAATCCAACCAGCTTACCCGGAAACTTCTTAAGTTACTAAAACAGGAGATAAAAAAGAGAAAACATATCCAAAGAGAACATGAGTCCGTAAAGTTTAATCTAAATATGAGAATTAAAGCACTTTTCTGCCTATATTCCATATCTCGATTACAATCAGACCCGGGGGCAAGACTCAGTGAAATATTAAACGGTGTGGTAGGGTTGATTCCATATGCCTTTCAATTCCCTGAACTGATTATGTGCAGGATAAAAGTGGATGAAGGTGAATATAAATCCAACAATTTCAGTTTAACCCCTTATATGCTTTCAAGAGAGTTAATAGTTGAAGGTAAAAAATCTGGCGTAATTGAGATATGTTATGGAGAAAAAATTAAAGAACACTCCAGTGAGCCATTCCTGTGGGAAGAGATAACATTTCTCAAAGTCCTCACAGAGAGACTATCAGAGACCATTGAAAGAAAAAGAAATGAATTAAGGGTTCAAAAGGCAAGAAAACTTGAAATTGACATAGGAGGCAGAATACAGAAATCCCTCCTCTTCTCAGCCCCTCCTGATAACTTAGAGAAAATCAGAATCTCTGCCATGAGCATACCTTCAGTAAAAATAGATGGGGATTTTTATGAATTTTTCACCCATTCTGAATCCTGCTTTGATGTAATGATTGGGGATGTAATGGGAAAGGGAGTGCCTGCAGCTCTTGCAGGCGCCGGGACCAAAACCGTATATCTAAAAACAATGGGTGAACTTTTATCCAGAGACTCACATCCACCACCTATTGAAAAGATAATTGAGGCTCTCCACAACAGGATAATTAATAGCCTCATGGAGGTGGATACCTTTATCACACTATGTTACCTGAGATTTGACATAGAAAAGGGTCTTATTCATCTCATTGACTGCGGACATACAAAAGGCATACATATTTCAAGCTTATCAGGGGAAGAATCATATATAAAAGGGAACAACCTTCCTATCGGATTTGTTGAAAAAGAGCAATATGTGCCAAAGTGCTTTCCCATTTATCCGGGAGATATTATCTTCTTATACTCTGATGGGGTAATCGAGACAAGGGGAAAGGATATAGAGTTTTTTGGTGAAAAGAGGCTGATGAGATTCATATCACAAAATAAGACCTTATCTCCACAGGATATGGTTAAAAAATTACAACAAGAGCTTATTTTGTTTAAGGGGGATCAGGCATTTCCGGATGATTTAACCTGTATTGCCATAAAGATTGAAGACCAGGATATTGTGCTTAAAAAAGAAATTCATCTATCCAACAACATTTCAGAGCTTAAAGACCTGAGAGAATTTATTCAAAATATAGCCACATCTGCTGGACTGGATAATATAACATCATATGAGCTTGCTACAGCAACAAATGAATCTGCAGCAAATATTATCAAGCATGCCTTTAAATTTCAAAAACAGGGGAGTATAATAGTTCGCACTGTTGCATATGATGACAGGGTTTTTATAGAGCTTTTACACAGGGGATCGCCTTTTAATCCTACATGGGAGATACCAGATATACCTGATTTTAATTCTAATGATAGGTTTGGTTTAATAATTATGAAAAAAAGTGTTGATTATGTTCAGCACCTATCCTTAGATAAAGGTTATAACATGATAAGATTAATCAAAAAAATAAAAAAGGAGAATAAAAATGGAGCTTAATCTGGAAAGGATGAACGATGTTGCAATTGTAAGAATTAAATCAGAAGCCATTGATGCAAGCAATATCCAGGAATTCAAAGAGAAAATATCAGTGCCTGTTGATCAGACTAAAAATTTAGTATTTGACATGGAGGAGGTGCTTTTTGTTGATAGTTCAGGGTGCGGAGCACTACTTTCCTGTCTAAGGAAAATAAAAGAAAAACATGGGAGGTTAATTCTCTGCAACACAAAGACACAGGTAAAACACCTGTTCAGTCTGATACATATGGATCGCATCTTTAAAATATATAATGATTGTGAAGAGGCAATCAAATATCTAATGGAGCAGGAACCCCTTTCATAAAAAAGACTATCCATCCCCCTGTTTCCCATTGAACTTATTGTTGGGGATTAAAAAATAAACCATCAATTCCCAGAATTGATATTCTTAAATACTTTAAATTACATTCTACTCAATGGTTACTATTTCATTGTCTAATCAATTCCAGATTTGCTATATTATCTTTAGGGATTTTAAGCTCTTAAGATAAGTTATTTAATTATTTAAGGACGTCCCGCGGATGGTGTTCTTTCAATTATTCTTTCAACGATTGTCCCTAATTCCTTAACACACTGGAATTGAACCTCTTGAATAGGAGGAATTAATGCGATACGTAATTGATGCTAAATATATTGGTGATTATAAACTGAAGATCAGATTTGACAATGGAGAAGTCAAGGTGGTTGATTTAGAACCACACCTTGACGGTCCTATCTTTGAACCCCTGAAAAAGCTCGATTTTTTCAAGTTATTTCGTGTTAGCAAGGATATAGATACAGTGGTTTGGCCTAATAATGCCGATTTTTCACCTGACTTCCTTTATGATATTGGCCGAAAAGTCAATGAAAAAGAGAGTTCAGTTGATATAGCTTAATTACTAAACTCTTCCTAATCAGTGATAACCTATCTCTCATTCTGAAAGCTTTACAAAACTCAATTAAATGATATCTTTTCT
>JALVMZ010000645.1 GCA_027032655.1 Desulfobacteraceae bacterium | reverse complement strand
AATCAGCCCTGGGTTTGTCTGAAAAGGACAGGGATAACACAATCAGATATCTTATTCAGAAGATAAAGACCCTTGTTGAAAAGTTGAATCCTTCAGATAATAAATCAGATTCGTTACTGGGTGAACTTCTGATTCTTGTTGCAATATTATCCAGAGAAGTGGGATTGAATGCAGAGTATTTAGTAAGGGAAAAGATAAGAACTATGGTTTCTCAAGTAGAGTAATGAATTGCAGGATTCATGGGGAGACGATCATCAAAAAAGAGGAAAAAGAGCAGAAGCAAAAAGGGCTCAATAAGAAGATTAGCCATTTCATTACTAATAATAATCCTGTGCATTAGTGTTCTGGAGGTTGTATTTGTTAGATTTTTCTCCCCCCCTATTGTCCTGAGTGATGGTATTAAATGGCTCTGGTATAAGGTTAAAGGAGAGGAGTTTTTAATCCCCCAATATAAATGGTGTCCTATAAGTGAGATTTCGCCTTATATAAAGAAGGCAGTGCTTGCCGGTGAGGATCAGAGGTTTTTGCATCACTGGGGTTTTGATGCTGAAGAGATTAAGGCATCTGTTTTCAACTTTATCAAAGGGAAACCACTGAGGGGTGCGAGCACCATAACAATGCAAACTGCAAGAACAATCTTCTTATGGAAGGGAAGAAGCTATTTAAGAAAATTTATGGAGATTTACTATGCCATTCTCATGGAGCTGATTCTTACCAAGAGGAGGATATTTGAACTATATCTGAATACAGTGGACTGGGGGGATGGTATCAGGGGGGTTGAATCAGCCTCGATGAGGTATTTTGGCATTCACTGCTGGCAGTTATCAAAGGAGCAATCCGTGAAACTCGCATCTGTTTTACCATCTCCGCACAGATGGTCCCCTCTTGGTCAGAATAGGGCATTAAGAGATAGGCAGAAAAGGATATTTCAGGCAATGGATCTCATGCCTTCCTTGTAATATCACAGAAGTCAATGAAGAACAGGTTTTTAATAAATGTCATAAGGAGAGTCAGGAGTATCAGCCTCAAATGGAAGCTGCTGATTCCTTTTCTCTTTTTTGCTCTCTCCGGGACGACCATCCTTGTATATATTGGCCTCAGGTCCCAGGAGAAGATGATAAGGAATCAGGAGAAAAAGGCCCTTTTACACCATTATGACCATTTTATGGAAGAGATAGATTCAGCAAGGAACCACCTATTGGGTATTGCAATTGTAATGGCAAAAGACAGACAGATACAGGGGTTTTTGAAGGATGGTAAAAGGGCGGATCTGTGCCATTTTATAACACCAATATTTAAAACATTAAACAGGGAGTTCGGTATTGATTTTATCCAGTTCTATAATAAAGAAGAGATTCTCTTTTTTGAATTGAACTCCCTGGACCGCAATAAGAATAGATTAAATAAAGAACCCGGCAGACTGATTGCAATCTCCATGAAAAGGGGAGAGAATATTAGTGGCATAGAAAAAGGCCCTTACGGCTTTACCATCAAAGGGATATCTCCGGTTATTTCTAATGGAGATATTGTGGGTGCCATGGGAGTGGGATATTTTTTGAATAAAAGGTATCTTAACATCATAAGAAGGAGATGGGGAGTTGATGTGGCAATTTATGAAATCACAGAAAGTGGAACATTTATCCCCATATCAAGGGCGGGCTATCTGTTCGGTGCATTTATGATAAATGATTTTATAAGAAGTGTAAAAAGGCTGAAAAAGATTGTCCTTATTGCACCTGATAATTTTCCTGACAGGTCATTTCTTTATTTCCCATTAAAGGATGTGGAAGGGAAGCCCCTGATTTTAGTTGAGTTATCATTTGATAGAGAGGATATTCAGGGCAGATTGAAAAGGATCAGGAATATTATGGCGGTGGTGGGCTTTTGTGGGATATCCATCTCATTTGCACTTACCTTTTTTGTCATTTATATGTTCCTGAAGCCAATTCATCGAATAATTGATGAGGCCAATGAGATTGCTGAAGGGAGGCGGGAGAGGCATCTTGAGTATGATGCAGGTGATGAAATAGGGACGCTTACCCAGGCGCTTAACAGGATGCTGGATGCACTCAGGTCAAGAAGGCGTCAGATTCAGGAATATGCGCAGAACCTTGAAAAAAGGGTAGCTGAGAGGACTGCTGATCTTGTGAGCACAATGGAGAATTATAGGAGACTGGTTGAAAACATCCCTCTTATTGTTTACAGGGTGCTTCCGGATGGAACAACAGAATTTGTAAATCCTTATCTCACTGATTCATTGGGTTATACCATTGAAGAGGCAGTGGGAAACAGGAATTTCTGGAAGGATGTAATCTGTGGGGGGGAGGAGGGATTTCAGGAGTTGATAGAAGAGTGTTTTCAAAAGGGAAAGGAGTGCAGAAGAGAAAGAAAGATCAGGGATAAAAAGGGCCAGACCCTTGATTTTATTGATCATGCAATGCCATTTAAGGATGCAGATGGTAATATAGTCTGGGTGGATGGAACCATGATGGATATCACTGAGCTTAAGAGGCTTCAGGAGATGGCAATGTGTTCAGAAGAGATAAGGATAGTGGGTGAAATATCATCCAGGATGGCCCATGAGATGAGAAATCCCCTTGCCACCATAGGAGGATTTGCAAGGAGGTTAATGAGAAAACTCCCTGAGGGAGACCCGAATCGTCCCCTGGCAGGTGTAATAGTATCCGAGGTATCAAGAATTGAG
>JALVMZ010000644.1:581-8260 GCA_027032655.1 Desulfobacteraceae bacterium | reverse complement strand
ATTCAGAACTAAATATTCTCAGGATATATTCTACAAAGAAGACTTCTTACATGGGTGGCTCCCATTTTATAATCACAGTTTTCATAAGAGTTGTCTGTTAGCATATTGATGTTTGACTCATCCCATCTATGATCTGGCGCCCTGTTTTCAGGGAACCACCAGGCATGTTCAGCACTAATTACCTCTGGATGGATACCCTCAAATATCCGTGCCCTCTGTTTTGCCCTGCCCATAGGAGATTCAATTATCACCCAGTCACCATCTTTTATTCCGTGCCTCCTGGCAGTGTCTGGGTGAATCTCCACAATGGGGTCTTTGTGAAGTTCTCTGAGCCAGTCCACCTGCCTATTCTCTGTGTGAAAGAAGCCCGGAAGTCTTCTGCCTGTAATCAATATATAGGGATATTTATCCGTGAGTTCGGGCCTGCTAACAGGACTTATGGGTGGTTCACGATATTCGGGAAGCGGGTCATAGCCCCATTTTTCAAGAAGGGTTGAATATATCTCAAATTTACCGGTTGGAGTTGAAAACCCCTTCTCCCTGTATTTGTAATATCTAACCTCCCCCCTTAAATAGTCCATCTCCTTAAATTGCTCCCATTTTATGCCACAGGGCTCAAGGATATAATCCAGCATCTCCTCAAGGTTATTCCACCAGTATTTACCCTGTCCAACACGGTGTGCCAGGTCATTTAGCATCTCATGGTCTGATCTACACTCTCCCACCTGAATGGCCTTTCTCCTGGGGAGGATGTATCCATGTCTTTTCCAGAAATCAGCAATATAGTCCATCTCAAGCCATGTGGCAGATGGAAGAACAATGTCTGCAAGCTCTGCAGTAGGAGTCAGGAAAAAATCAGAAACCACCATAAAGTCCACTTTTTTTAACGCCCTGTATATCTCGGAGGAATTGGCGCGGGTAAGCAGGGGATTTGAACTGATAAAGAATAGCATCTTAACCGGATACGGTTTTTCATACAGGATAGCATCCCATACACACTTTGGATTTATTATAGCAAAGTTTGATGCAAGCCTGAATCTATTACCCCCCAGTCTTTTTTCCGCCTGCTCCGGAGACAGGAGTTTGTGTGCTCCCATCTCAGAGACCGTTCTTATCTTTGGGGGCTTGAATAGAACCTGCCCCCCTGGTGCATCAATGTTTCCTGTAATTCCAAGCAGGGCCATGAGGAGACGATTGTTGTCAGCACAGTTTACCTGCTGTTCAATGGCAACTCCCCATTGTATGGCCGAGGGTTTGGTGGTGGCAAAGAGCCGTGCACTTTCAATAATCTTATCCTCAGGGACCCATGTGATACGGGATACCTTATCAGGAGGGTATTGATTTACCCTTTCCACAAATTGGTCCCAGCCATAAAACCATTTTTTCACAAATTCTTTGTCATATAGCCCTTCATTAATGATAACATTTAACATGCCAAAGGCAAGTGCAGCATCTGTCCCTGGCCTTAATTGAAGCCAGATGTCTGCCCGGGCCCCAATTCTGGTAAGTCGGGGGTCAACCACAATAAGCTTTGCCCCATGTCTCAGGCTTTCTGAGAATGCCTCCCCCTTGTATTCGTCTGGATTGCTGATTACAATATTATTCCCCCATATCATTATGCATTTGGGGTGGTTTTCATAATCCACCACAGGAACAGAACCACATGTGATAATCCCTGTTGCAACCCTGGGACCATAACAGAAATGACCTGCTGTTAGCACATTGGGAGTTCCAAGGAGATTTGAGAACCTGTATATTGCCCACTCATTTTCTCTACCTGTGCCATATCCAAGAACAATGGATTCAGCACCATATTCGGTTTTATAACGAAGTATTTGTTCAGCTATGGTGTCAAGGGCCTGGTCCCAGGAAATCCTCTTCCACTTTCCTTCCCCCCTCTTGCCATCTCTCATTACTGGATATTTTAATCTGTCAGGATGATATGCCAGTCTGTGTGATGCAAGCCCTTTACTGCAGAGTGTTCCGTGGTTTATGGGACAATTCGGATCTCCTGTTATCTTTTCCACTTTTCCGTTTTTGAGATAGACAATTACACCACATCCACCATGGCACATCCTGCAGTGACTCCTCACATAGGAATCATATCCATAAAGTTTCATCTCTTTTTCAATCTTTCTTAGTGTATTCTCCCTCATTTTATGTCTCCCTGATTTTGGTCTTATGGTATCTTTCTGTCTGCACCAAGCTTCTCTGATATTTTATTGGCGGTGGCAACTGTCATTTTTCCATATTTACCATGCTCTTTTTTGGGAAAGGCCCCTACCAGAATAACCGCACCAGTTATTCTGTTGTTAGAGCCAAACACAGGAGAACTTATGGCATTAATACCCTGTTGCATCTCTCCAAGATCAGATGCAAAGCCCTGGTTCTTCCACATTTTTATCTTTTTCATCAGAATTCTTTTCTCAGGTAACTTACCATTTGTATAAAGGTATAACTTTTCTCCTGAAAGTATCCTATCTCTTTCATCTTCGTCCATATATGCAAGTATAATCCTACCATGTGCACCAAAACTCATATGAAACCTATGACCAATGGGTATGCTAAGACCCAGATTCTGATTACCTTCGTGCTTGTTTACAATAAAGAGATGATTTCCATTTAAAATACCGAGCATGGCTGATGAACCTGTTCTTGAGGCAAGTTCCTGAAGGGGCTGATCTGAAATTTCTTTGATGTCAAGGTTATCAAGCACACTCCTTGCAAGATATACAAGTCCCATACCCAGGGAGTAAAGCTTTGTCTTTGGATCCTTTGATACAAAGTCGAATTCTTTAAGTGTGTTCAGGATTGTAAAACACTTGGACTTTGGTATTCCGAGTTCCTTTGATATCTCTGATAATGACATCCGTGAAGAGGAATTTCTTCTGAGACAGTAAAGAATTCTTCCTGTTTCTTTTACAGATGGCACAAATGGGTTGTATTTACTACTTCTTTTATTCATAATTAAATTATTCTGTATACAGAATAATATTATTATATCAGAAAAGTATTTTATGTCAAAATAAATTTATTAAATACAGAATGTGTGTTATTTTTAGATTATTAATAATTTGTGTTATTGGATTTAGGTTTAAAGAATATGGGTTATGAAAATAGACTTACCAGCCTCTTATGGGATGGGGTGGAAAGTGGAGTTTTCCCGGGGGCTGTATTACTGGTATCATTGAAAGATGATATCATCTATTATGGATCAGCGGGTTATTCATCTATCCTACCGGAGAGGAGGATTCTCAGGAAAGACACCATCTTTGACCTTGCATCACTTACAAAACCCCTTGCTACAACCCTCTGTTTAATGAGGATTGTGGATGATGGTCTAATTGACCTGGATATGTCCTTATCAGAATTGCCTATAAATGAGGTTACCACGGATAAAGGATGCATTACCATAAGAATGCTGCTCAATCATTGCGCAGGGCTTAAAGACTGGGAACCTTTTTATATAAAGCTTATGAGTAAGCCATTGAATGTAAGAAAGAATGAGATAAGAAAATTAATTATGCTAACTGAACTTAAATACAGGCCATCTGAGATGTGCCTTTACAGTGATCTTGGGTTTATACTGCTTGAGTGGGTAATTGAATCTGTCTCAGGTAAATCCATGAAGGCATTTATTGAAGATGGATTCTATGCACCTATGGGATTAAAGACAGTATTCCTTTATGATGGGAACCTTCCTGATTCAATAAATATTAATAGAATTGCCCCCACAGAGCACTGCAAATGGAGGAAGAGGATTATTCATGGTGAGGTGCATGATGAAAACGCCTATGCCCTTGGAGGATATTCGGGCCATGCAGGCCTTTTTGGGGATGCAATGGGAGTTCATCGCATATGCAAGATGCTCCTTGATCATTATACAGGTAAACGGAATGACCTTTTAAATCCAGACACTGTCAAGGAATTTTTCAGACGGCAGAATCTGGTTCCAGGCTCCACCTGGGCCCTGGGATGGGATAAACCCTCTCCAGAAGGCTCAAGCTCTGGCAGGCACTTCTCAAAGAGCAGTGTAGGGCATCTGGGATTTACAGGGGTATCCATCTGGATGGACCTTGAAAGGGAGTTAATATCAATATTACTTGCCAACAGAATACATCCTGAAAGGGAAAATGATAAAATAAGGGCCTTCAGGCCCTTAATCCACGATACCATACATAACATTTCTACTTTTTTATTATAAACCCTTATCTTTTAACCGAACTTTCAATGTGAACGCAATTACTGACGTCAGTTGGAGCGATTTATTTACCTTTATTGATGATTTTTCTCCTGACAAAGAGCATTCCATAAGGACCAGGATTCTTCTTGAAATTCAAGATTGTGATCAAACTTTTATTATTTATGGGTTTTATTATATGGGAGATTTTTGGAAAGAGAATTTATTGGATTTTTAAGGAAAAAAATGTTTCTTAAGGCAAGATTTTCTGGTATTTTTTAACCCACATGTAAGATTCAGGAAATATATTTTAAGGTATCAAGGTGAAGGTTATTGTTAAACTATATGCATCACTTTCCTCTCTAATGCCTGAAGGGGCATCAGGTGATGGGGTGGTGATTGATGTGAAAGATGGTTTGAGAGTAAATGAGCTTTTGAGGGAATTAAATGTCCCTGAAAAGTCCATAAAGATAGTGTTTTTAAATGGTGTTCATGCAAAAGGCGATGAGGTATTAAAGGAGGGGGACAGAGTAGGAGTTTTTCCACCTGTGGCAGGTGGATAATCTAAATGGTAATTATCTTAAAAAAGACATTGTCTTTGTTCTTTAAATCTTTTTTTAAATCCTCCAGTGAAACGGATCTCTTGTTAAGTATTATTTTATGGATATTGTTTTGAAGGGAAGGGCTATTATTTTCAATCAGGTTTAAGATAGCTTGCCCGTCAATAAAAATACCTTTTTTAAGGAATTCTGGTCCCAGCTCACTTAATGGCATATTGAATAACTTTATAGTAACCGTCCCCTGTTCCTCTACCGTTACCCTATCAGATGGTCTCACGGTTATTGATTGCCTCATTGGTGCATAGTAGCTCCCACGCCTGAGAGTTGCACCTGCAAGTCCGGGCATAGGGCCTGAAAGTGATATGATCGAACCATCCAATACGGGTGTCTCTTCTGGTTTATCCACAGGCATTCCATCAATAAAGATTGTCTGGATATGAGTATCAAAATAGGACTCTTTAATACCCATTTGCTGGCATAATAGTTCCTTTACAGAAACCCCTGTTTTTGCCATCACTTTAAAGCCCTGCTGGAGCAATATACTGAACCTGGGAATTCCCTTAATTGATATTTCAATGATAAGTTCTTTATATTTCATAGGAATCACTACAAATAAAAGGGGAGGGCAATGAACCCTCCCCTGATATATCAACATTTATTTAAAAGTTATATACCTGATCCAGTTCATTGTCCTCAACCAGGAAGGTAATATTGTGAGGTGGAAGCGGCTCTTTTTTGAAAAATTCAGGCAACCTGTCATGTTCTTTTGTAAACCCTGCTTTTGTATTAAATTCCCTTTCCTTTTTTAGCACAGATTTTCCCAGCTCTGTTACATCATCCGCAGTAAGGCTCAATCCATAAAATGCATTAATCATATCAATAAGTGCATGGAAGGTTTCAGGCTGGTCCATAATGGCAAAGGCCACAAACAGGCACATGCCAGTTGAATCAATTGCTGCTGTTGCAATCTGAAGATTTCTGGATAGTTCCACCTGTCCTTCTGGTTTCAGGGGATCAACCTTTCCCCCCACACCCAGGATATTGGTTGCCACCGCATAACCTGATGTATGATCTGCACCCATGGTGCTGGTTGCATAGGTTACTCCGATTCCCTGAATGCCTCTGGGGTCATATGCCGGCATTGCCTGGCCTTTTACTACAGGGACCCTCTCAACACCAAATACCTTTCCTGTAATGGCAGCACCGTTTCCCAGAATTCTGCCCAGATGTGTTCCTTTACCCACTTCGTGAATAAGGTTAATTGCTGCCTGTGCGTCTCCGAATGAGGCAATTCCTGCCTCCATTGCCACCGCTAAGGTTGCTCCCATCTCAATGGTATCAAGACCATAATCATCATAGAGTCTATCCATCTGTGCTATTGCATCAAGGTCATCAATTCCGCAGTTTGCACCATTTGCCCATACGGTTTCGTATTCAGGCTGTTTTGTGACATAATTTCCATCCTTGTCCACATATATCCCTGAGCACCTGATCACGCATCCCCTGTGGCATCCATGGGTGGGAAGGCCGCCCCTTTCCTTTTCCCTTTCTGCCTGAAATTCTCCACTTATTTTTGGGGTCCCCTCAAATCTACCATTTGAAAAGTTGCGGGTGGGATATGCGCCCGCTTCATTTATCACATTGGCAAGCACATTTGTGCCATAGGCCGGCAGTCCCTGACCTGTTGTGGGGTTCTTCCTGAGTCCGTCCACCCACCTTTTTGTTGCGTCTTTGAATTTTTCCGGATCTTTTGGTGAGCGCATCTTCATCCCTGTATCATCAATGACAATAACCTTGACACCTTTTGAGCCCATTACAGCACCAACACCACCACGACCAGCATGTCTTGTGGGTCTCAGTTCCATATCAGTGCATGCAATGGATGAAGCACTCATCTTCATCTCACCAGCAGGTCCAATGGATATGCATGATATCTTATCACCATATTCCTGCTTCATTTTTTCAACCAGATCGTAATTTCCGAGCATTTTAAGGTTATTATCTGCAATTATCTTAACGCCATCTTTATTAATGAAGATCTTATACAGAGTATCATCTTTGGGCTTTCCTTCCAGGACAATTGCAGCATATCCCAATCTTGCAAGCATCTGTGCAGGCTGTCCCCCTGCATTTGCCTCTTTTATACCTCCTGTTAGCGGACTTTTACAACCAATAGAGATTCTTCCTGACATGGCCGCAGTAGTTCCACTCAATAGCCCGGGAGCTATTACCAGTTTATTATTCTCGCCCAATGGATGACACAGTGGAGGAACCTCCCTGGATACAATTGTGGAGGTAAGTGCCCTTCCACCAAGGCCTGCATACTCACCTGGTTCTTCAATCTTAAAAGCAGGCCCCCCTTCTGCCCCCATGTCTATCCTGAGAATCTTTTCCATGATCCCCTCCTTTTTTAAAGACAGGTAATAATTAGAAACCCTTTAAAAATTATATTGGTATGTTATCCTTATAGAAATATGGTGTCAAGGAGGGATTGGCTCTCTGTCAAATTGTGTGAAAACCTGATTTAGAGATGGTATGAACCCAAGGAGAATTTTTCTGCGATATACCTCCACATTTCTAAATCCAGGGGTATTTCCTCATCTTACAAGCTCAGCATCATCATCTGCTCTTTTCTCCTCACTCAAGCCTTATCTTCCCATAAGAAATATCTTCTTTGGGATCCGAAATTTCCCTGAACCACAATAAGGAGAATCCTGCCTCTCTTTAATCTCTTCCTCTACTATTACCCTGTCTCCCTCTTCCCATATCTCCCCTACATTATACCTTTAAGTCCAGGCAAAATTGTGATGCCATTACCTTGCCTGTTGGCCATGGTGGTAAGACCTCCTCTCATCTGATCTCTTCTTTACGGGGTTCTTACCACCTTTTTTCTTTTTATTAAAGTTTTCCACACTTTATAATAGAGCCCTGTTTAGCTT
>JALVMZ010000644.1:0-571 GCA_027032655.1 Desulfobacteraceae bacterium | reverse complement strand
CCATAAGATCTCTATAATATAACCCCTCATATTCCTCTGGGGACATATATCCCAATTGGCTATGAACATAGAGCTTGTTATAATCAACCTCAATCCAGCTGCTAATCTTCCTCTTTGCCTCTTCAAATGATTGAAATTCCTCTATCCAGATAAGTTCTTCCTTAATGGTCCTCATTACCCTCTCTGTATCTGCATTCCCCTTAGGATTGTCATATGAGGTGAATATCTGCTTTATCCCCAGAGTTGCCATATCCTTCATAAAAGATCTGGATGTGGGCTGAGAGCCATTGTCACTTATTAGATTTAATCCACTTCCTCTTACCCCTTCAGGAAATTCCTCCTCCACTGCCCTATCTATTGCCTTCTTCCATTCAGCACTCCTACCCCTGATAGATAGATTCCAACCCACTATCTTCTTTGTGAACCAGTCAAGCACTACCACCAAATACACCCATCCAATAGATTCTATCATGAACTTGGTCATGTCTATCCCCCAGTACTGAAATGGCCTATCTGCACGAGGCTTACTCCTTCCTGCCACCCTCTTTGCTCTGTAGCGCTTCTGCTTTAC
>JALVMZ010000643.1 GCA_027032655.1 Desulfobacteraceae bacterium | reverse complement strand
GTGCAGATGTGCTGTCCATGGGGTCATGTCCTGATATGGCACCAAGAAGCAGAGCACAATCTGAAACCGTTCTTCCAATGGCACCAATCTGGTCAAGGGATGATGCATAAGAGATAAGGCCGTATCTTGAAACCCTTCCATAGGTGGGTTTTATCCCTGTTGCTCCGCAGAATGCAGAGGGAAGCCGAATAGATCCACCTGTGTCTGTTCCAAGTGCAATAATACACTGTCCTGATGCAACTGCCGAAGCAGAACCACCGCTTGAACCCCCTGTTACATATTCAGGGTTCAATGGATTTCTGGCAGGGCCATAAGCACTATTTTCATTGGATGAGCCCATCCCAAATTCATCCATGTTTGTCTTCCCTACCAGCACCGCTCCCTGTCTGAGTATTTTATCAACTGCTGTGGCATTATAGGTGGGAATAAAGTTGTGGAGTATCTTTGAGCCTGCAGTGGTCCTGATACCCTGTGTGCACAGGTTGTCTTTTACTGCCACAGGTATTCCAGCAAGGGGTGGAGCCTCTTTTC
The DNA here is from genome assembly GCA_027032655.1 of Desulfobacteraceae bacterium. Taxonomy (GTDB): domain Bacteria; phylum Desulfobacterota; class DSM-4660; order Desulfatiglandales; family JALVMZ01; genus JALVMZ01. Next base: position 2,178 of record JALVMZ010000643.1, on the reverse strand, counting down.
CCTTTTCCTTAAGTATCCTGTCCGCAATATCTGCCTGTTTCAGGGCCTCTTCTTTTGTGATTGTTATAAATGCGTTGAGTCTGTCCTGTTTACTGTGAATCCTGTTAAGAACAGAGCTGGTGATCTCCCTGGATGTGGTTTCTCCACTCCTTAGCATTTCCATTAATTCAATTGCACTCAGATCGCACAGTTCCATAAATCTTATCCTTCAATTATCTTTGGGACCCTGTAATATCTGCCATCCCTTTTTGGAGCATTTAAAAGCAGGTTGTCTGCATCTTCTTTGATAATGGGGATGTCATCCCTCCATACATTTTTTATTTCAATTACATGACTCATTGGTTCAATGTGAGAAGTGTCCAGTTCATTAAGTGTTTCCACATAGTCCAATATGGAATTTAAATCCTTCTGGTATCTCTTTGCCTCCTCTTCTGTTATACTCAGTCTTGCAAGTTTTGCCACATGTCTTATCTCCTTTATGGTGATCCTTTTCCTCCTGGGTTTTGCCCTCTTTTTTTCTTTTATTTTAGTTGCTTCCTTCTCTCTTTGGGCTTCAATAGTAATTCCAAGTTCTTCCAGTTGTTCAGTATCCACCTGTGAAGGAGCACCGGTAAGGGGGCAGATTGCACTTCTGTTTTTGGGGAATGCTATTACTTCTCTTATTGATTTTGTGCCCAGTATCATTGATATCATCCTGTCCAGTCCAAGTGCCAGTCCCCCGTGGGGTGGTGCACCATACTGAAGTGCATTCAGGAAGAATCCAAATTTCATCTCTATCTCATCAGTGGTAAGGCCAAGGGCATCGAATATCCTCTTTTGAATTTCCATGCTGTTGATTCTTATACTCCCTCCCCCGATTTCTTCTCCATTTATAACTATATCATAGGCCCTGGATTTAAGAGAAAGCAGTTCTTCTTTGTTGGATGGGTCAAAGTCAGTCCTGTCTGGCATGGTAAAGGGATGATGCTGGGATGAGATTTCTCCATCCTTGAGTTCAAATAACGGGAACTCATTTACCCATACAGGGGAATATTTATCTCCAGGGATAAGTCCAAATCTTTCTGCCACATGTAATCGCAAAAGGCCGAGGACCCTGTTTACATTCTCCCTTGATATGTCTGCTATCATCATAATCACATCACCATCCCTGGCATCAAATGTCTGTATCAGCTCTGTTCTTTCCTTTTCACTGAAAAACTGTGTAATATTTGACTGAAGTTCCCCATTGATGACCTTCATCCAGGTCATTCCCTTTCCACCAAATGATGGAACAATCTTCATTGCGTATTCATTTTGAAGGATGTTTTTACTGAGTTCCTGTGCCTTCCCCCTTACACATATTCCCTTAACGGTGCCTCCTGCATCAATAATGTTTCTGAATATTGTGTATCCTGTGTCTTTAAGAGAGGCGGTTACTTCCTCAAAGGTCATGTCAAACCTGAGATCAGGTCTATCAGTTCCATATTTCTCCATTGCTTCATCGTATGAAAGCCTGGGGAAGGGTCTTGGAAGTTCAATACCACCCAGTTTAAAACACCTGCATATCAGCTCTTCAATCAACTCATATATGAACTCCTCATCAATGAACGAGGCCTCCATATCGAACTGAGTGAATTCAGGCTGACGGTTTGGCCTTAGATCTTCATCCCTGAAGCATTTTACGATCTGGTAGTATCTATCCAGTCCCCCTATCATCAGTATCTGTTTGAATAACTGGGGGGACTGGGGCAGGGCATAAAATCTGCCTTTGTGTATCCTGCTGGGAACTAAGTAATCCCTTGCACCTTCCGGGGTGCTTTTCGTGAGCACAGGAGTCTCCACTTCTATGAAATTCATCTCATCCATGTATTCCCTTATGCACTTGATAATCCTGTGTCTCATCATGAAAATGCCCTGGATGGATGGCCTTCTGATGTCAAGGAATCTGTATCTCAACCTTAAATCTTCATCCACATTTTCAGGAGAGCTGGTAATCTCTTCTCCCAGCACCATGGCCTTTTCTGTGATTTTAAAGGGAAGTGTCCTTGCCTTTGAAAGAATATCCATTTCAAGGGCAAATACCTCTATGTCTCCTGTCTTTATGTTGGGGTTCTGGGTGCCTTCCTCCCTTATTGCCACAGTTCCCATGACTGAAATTACATACTCTTCTCTCAATTCCTCTGCCATTCTGGCAACCGC
>JALVMZ010000642.1 GCA_027032655.1 Desulfobacteraceae bacterium | reverse complement strand
TTTTTCATTATTCTTCTGTATCTTAATAATTGCACTACTGCCAGGTATATTCCCATAGCTTGCCTGATAGAAAGTAATTCCCTGGAATTTAAGGGGGTGATTTACCCTTAATATCCCTTTTTTGAGAAATCTCCCGTCTTTTATGAAGCTAAGGTAGCTACGATACTCCTTGGGGGTTCCATTTTCATAGAATTCAACCTCAAATTTCTCACATCTGATACTGAATCCAAGTCTTTTCGGCCTCCCACTTTTATTTAAAAAAATACTATCAGTTTCAGCTCCTTCCTGGATATTTACAAATGCTTCAAACCCTCCAAGAGAACCGATTATCGCTCCTACCAGTATTATGAGCACACTTAAATGGACCAGATAGACCCCAAAATTTGAATATCTCCCCTTTTCGCCAAAGAGGAATATACCTCTGGAGGTCTCCTTTTCTGTAATCCCTGATACCCTTGTTCTCAATACCTCTCTGGATATGTTTTTTGCAGTTTCTCTGTCAAGTTTTGTTCTTATCTCTCTTTGTTCAGGAATATTTTCAAATAGTTTTACCCTATCAGGAGAGGGTCGTTTCTTTAAAAGCCTAAGTGTCTTAGGGAATCTATCTAATGAACAGATAATAAGATTAATGGATAAAAGTGCAATTAATATCCTGAACCATATGGAATGGTAAAGGTCAAATAACTGAAGGGTGGAAAATACCTTGAATAAAAAAGGCCCCAGTTTAATGGCAAACTTCATGACATCCTGACCCTGGGGTATGAATGTTCCAAAGATGGAAGAAAGTGCAAGGAGAATCAATAGTGCAAAAGTGAGTTTTACCGATTTAAAAAAACTCCATAATTGATTTTCCCCTCTGTTATGCTTATTCATATAGGTTTTCTCCGGGATTATATATTAAATTCATATTAAAAAAATAGAGTTAATGTAAAAGAAAGTGTTTTATTTGTCAAAGAAACTTTTATCATTAAAGTAAAAAATTGACCAGGGCTGGTAACTCATGGTAAATATCATGGACTAATATTTTAACAAACACGGAGTGATACAATGCTGGACATTAAATTTATCAGGGAGAATGTTGATTTAGTTAAAGACATGCTGGTCAAAAGGGGCTATGAGCTTGATATTGATAGAGTTATAGAGCTTGATGAGAGAAGAAGAAAGACATTGACCCAGTTAGAGGAGATGAGGCACAGGAGGAATGATATAAGTGATGAGATTGCAGAGATAAAAAGAAAAGGGGGAGATGCTTCTCAGTTAATTAATGAGATGAAGGAGCTTGCAGGCAGGATAAAGGAGCTGGAAGCCACTCTATCACCTGTGGAAGGAGAATTGAGAGAGCTATCTCTCCTTATTCCCAATGTTCCCCATGAGTCTGTGCCTGTCGGAAAGGATGAAAATGACAATACAGTTGTCAGGATGTGGGGCGAAAAACCTGATATGGACTTTGAGCCCCGTCCTCACTGGGAAATAGGAGAGGACCTTGGGATACTGGATTTCAAAAGGGCAACCAAGATATCAGGCACCAGATTCTCACTTTACAGGGGTGCTGGCGCACTCCTTGAGAGGGCTCTTATAAATTTTATGCTTGATATACACACCAAGGAGCACGGCTACATCGAGGTGCTTCCTCCTTTTATGGTTAATTCTGCAACAATGACTGGCACAGGACAACTGCCCAAGTTCAAGGAGGACCTGTTTAAAATTGAAGGATGGGATTACTATCTCATTCCAACAGCAGAGGTTCCTGTAACCAATATACACAGGGAAGAGATAATCCCTGAAAAGGAGCTTCCCATATACTATGTCTCATATACTCCATGTTTCAGGTCAGAGGCAGGCTCTTATGGTAAAGATACAAAAGGATTAATAAGACAGCATCAGTTTAATAAGGTGGAACTGGTAAAATTCGCATTGCCTGATAATTCCTATCAGGAGCTTGAATCTTTAACAAGGAATGCTGAGGAGATATTAAGGAGATTAAATCTTCACTATAGAGTGGTGTGTCTCTGCACAGGTGATCTTGGTTTTTCTGCAGCAAAGACATATGACCTGGAAGTATGGCTACCAGGTCAAAAGGTGTATAGGGAGATATCGTCTTGCAGTAATTTTGAGGACTTTCAGGCAAGAAGGGCTGGTATAAGATATAAACCAAAGACGGGCAAGGGGACAAGATTTGTGCATACCCTGAATGGTTCTGGACTTGCAGTTGGCAGGACAGTGGTGGCAGTTCTTGAGAATTATCAGCAAGCCGATGGGAGTGTTATTGTGCCACAGGCTCTCAGGCCGTATATGGGAGGGATGGAGCTCATTACATCCGGCAAAGATAAATCCATCTGAAACCCCTTAAGTATGGAACTCAAAAATAAACATGAAATAACCTGGCGTGAATATCAAGAATATATAAAATCAAAAAATAAGGGTAAATCAGCCTTACCTTTATTTCTTAAAGTAATACTTTATGTTTTAATTTCTCTGGGAACCATCCTGATCGTATTCATATTCGTCAATACATCAAAGTGTCCTACTTCTCATGAATCCATCCAGCAGTCTGCTGAGGAGCTTGGGTTTAAACAGATAAAACCCTATCTCACACATCTTGATCCATCAGATATTGATAATCGAAATTTCTGGATTTTAAATGTCAGTGGAAGAGATCTGAAAGTGGAGACATTTATTGATACAGACTTACAGTCATATATTAAAAGACTGATTAAAAGGTCGCGGACCTTAAGCTGTGCGGTTGTGGTGATTGAACCAGAAACCGGTCGTGTTCTTTCCATGGTGGACTGGGGAAGACAGGGAAAGGGAAATCTCTGTCTCAGGTCAGAGTTTCCTGCAGCCAGCCTATTTAAAATAGTCATTGCATCAGCAGTTGTTGAAGAGAGGTCATTTGCCCCGGATAAAAGACTGTATTTTAATGGAAGGGCACACACCCTCTATCGTTCCCAGCTAAAAAACAATATCAAAAGGAGGTATTCCAACAGGACCACCCTCAGGATGGCATTTGCCCGGTCCATAAATCCAGTATTCGGGAAAATAGGAATATATGATCTTGGAAGAGAAACCATAGAGAGATACGCAGAGAGATTTTTATTTAATAAAGAGATACAATTTGATATACCCTGCAAAAGGAGTGTCCTGGTGGTGCCTGAGGATGACTTTGGCATAGCAGAGATCGCATCGGGATTTAATAAACGGACGCTTATATCGCCGCTTCATGCGGTATTATTGGGCTCTACCATAGCAAAAGATGGAATAATGATGAGGCCGATTCTGATCAAACGTATTATAGATAACAATGGAAAAGAGTTGTATCGCGGAAGACCTTCAATACTTGCCAGAGTAATCTCTAAGAAGACTTCAGGCAAAATCAAAGAATTAATGGAGGCCACGGTCAGATACGGAACATGCAGGAATTCATTTATAAAACTTATGAGAAAGAGGAGATTCAAGGGGTTTTCCTTTGGGGCAAAGACAGGTTCAGTAAATGATAAGTATGATAGAGTTAAGTATGACTGGCTTGTTTCATATGCAATTCCACCTGATGGGAAAAATGGAATTTCAATGGGCATACTTGCAATTCATGGTGAGAGGCTTGGCATCAGATCAAGGGAGATAGGAAGATATATTATTCAGTATTTTTTTTCCAGGAAGAGGGATAGTCTTCTTAAAAATACATCTTAAAACGGAAAATCAGGAGGAGCAAAATTGTGTGGTATAATAGGCTATGTTGGATGTGAGGATGCATGTCCCATCCTGATTCAGGGACTCAAAAGACTTGAATACAGGGGATATGATTCAGCCGGTATTGCCATTCAATATGGTTCACAGATTCAGAGATACCGGTGCGCAGGGAGGATATCCCAGCTTGAGAAGATGTTTGACCCCCTAACCATTAAAGGCACAACAGGTATTGCCCATACAAGATGGGCAACCCATGGTGAACCCACTGAAAAGAATGCCCATCCACATACAGACATGAAAGGCGATGTGTATGTGGTTCATAATGGAATTATAGAGAATTTTCATATCCTAAAGAGAAAACTCGAAAAAAAGGGTATAGAGTTCAGCTCCGATACCGATACCGAAATTATTGCGCATCTGATTGCAATCCATTTTGAAGGTGACCTGAGCGAAGCTGTAAGAAGGGCAATATCAATGGTGGAAGGGACCTTTGGTATAGCAGTAATACACAGGCTTGTGCCAGATCAGATGGTTATTGCAAGAAGGGGAAGTCCCATAATAATAGGAGTGGGGGATAAATGCCATTATGCAGCCTCTGATGTGGCAGCTATGGTCCGATACACAAACAAGGTGGTGCACCTAAACGACAATGAACTTGCACTTATCACTAAGGATGAATTCACACTTTCAACTTTACATGCAAAGCCCATCCATAGAGAGCTTGAGACCGTTGAATGGAATGCTGAGGATGCTGAACTGAACGGTTTTCCCCACTATATGTTAAAGGAGATATATGAACAGCCAGATACCATCAAGAATGCCACAAGGGGAAGGCTTGAGCCAAGTGAAGGGGTGCCAAAGCTGGGAGGAATTGAACCAGTATGGAAGGAATTAAAGGAGTGCAGACACATGGTGCTTGTGGGATGTGGAACATCCTATTATGCAGGGTGTGTGGGCAGATATGTATTCGAGAGACTCACAGAGATTGATGTGGAGGTGGAGCTTGCATCTGAGTTCAGATACAGGAAGTTGAATTTCCCCCCAAACACCTTTGTTGTGGCAATCAGTCAATCAGGAGAGACCGCTGATACACTGGCAGCAATAAGGGAGGCAAGGAGAAAGGGTGCAAAGCTCCTTGGAATAGTAAATGTGGTGGGTAGCTCCATTGCCAGGGAAACAGATGCAGGAGTTTACAATCATGCAGGTCCTGAGATCGGAGTTGCATCCACCAAGATATTCACATCTCAGCTTACAATACTTACACTTCTGGCACTTCTTCTGGGCAGACATCAGAAACTATCCCTTACAGAGGGGATTGAGGCAATAAAGGCCATAAGGGAATTGCCTGATCTCGCCAGAAAGGTCCTTGCCCAGGACAATCACATTCAGTCCATTGCAGAGAAATATTATAAATATTCCAACTGGTTATTTTTAGGTAGAGGATACCAGTATCCCATTGCCATGGAAGGAGCCTTGAAACTAAAAGAGATATCATACATACATGCAGAAGGTTATGCAGCAGGGGAGATGAAGCACGGTCCAATAGCCCTGATAAGCTCAGAAATGCCAGTTGTGGTCTTGGCACCTGGTGATTCAATGTATGATAAGGTCATGAACAACATCCAGGAAGTGAAGAGCAGAAAGGGGCCTGTAATAGCCATAATCACGGAAGGAGATAATAGATTAAAGGATATGGTGGATGAATACATAGAGGTGCCCAGGACCCTGGAGTATTTATATCCCATATTGACTGTTATTCCATGCCAGTTGCTGGCCTATCATTGTGCAAGATTGCTTAAAAGGGACATTGATAAACCCAGAAATCTCGCAAAAAGCGTTACAGTAGAATAATAAATAATAAGGGGTGAATGGACATGGAAGAGATTGAGCGGATATTTAACAGGATAGATAATTACAGGGATATTGTTATAGGTTTACAGAAGGAGTTGACATCCAGGGTGGCACTGGGGCCTGATAATGGTGGAGATGGTGAATATGAAAAATCCCTTTATTTAAAAAGTATCATAGAAGAATTAGGACCTGATAACTTTTTTGAGATAAATGCCCCTGATGATAGGGTTTCTCAGGGATTCAGGCCAAATCTCATTGCCCTATGGAGGGGTGAAAAAAAGAATAATAATGTGTGGGTGTTATCACATATGGATGTTGTCCCCCCAGGTGACCCTGGCCTCTGGAAACATGATCCGTATATGATAAAAGTGGATGGGGACAGGATAACTGGAAGGGGTGTGGAGGACAATCATCATGGTATTATAAGCTCCTATCTTGCAATACGGGCCATCATGGAGGAGGATTTAAGACCCAGTCTTAATACAGGACTTATAATGGTATCAGATGAGGAGACAGGAAGTAAATATGGACTCAGTTATGTGCTTGAGAAGAGAAGAGAGCTATTTTCAGAGAATGATCTTATAATTGTGCCAGATGGTGGTAATGAGGAAGGTAGCATGATAGAGATTGCAGAAAAATCCATGCTATGGGTGAAATTTACCTTAGAGGGAAAACAGTGTCATGCAAGCACACCGGAAAAGGGTAATAATACCCTGTCAGGTGCATCAAAACTGATAATTGCCCTGGAGGAGTTAAATGATAAATTCAAGGCTCAGGATATGACATTCAAACCACCGGTTTCCACCTTCTGTCCCACCCGGATGGAGGAAAATGTCCCTAATGTAAATACAATTCCAGGCAGGAATGTGTTTTACATGGATTGCAGGATACTTCCCTGCTATACAGTGGATGAGGTGCTTGAAGAGTGCAGGGTGATTGCAAAAAGAATAGCAGAGGACACAGGCTTACAGATAGATGTGGGCATAAGATACAGAGAGGATTCTGCACCCCCGACTCCTCCTGATGCCCCTGTGGTGTTGGCCTTAAAATCTGCTATCAAGAGAGTAAAAGGGATATCAGCAGAGCCCCAGGGAATTGGTGGGGGCACAGTAGCAGCATTTTTTAGAAAGGCAGGACTTCCTGCTGCGGTGTGGATTACAATGCCAGATAGTGCTCATCAACCCAATGAATACTGCCTTATAAAAAACATCATAGAAGATGCAAAGGTGTTTGCATATATCTATATGGGCCTTCATGAATAAGATTTCAAAGGAGTTAAAAATGGAAGATAAGGGCGAATTTTTACAAAGATTATGCGGGTATTTTCCCAAGCCAGGCCCCAAAAATACAAAAGATGTGCTTGAAATGGTAAATAAGAATGCCATGGAACTTGGTATCAAAAAGGTCCTTATTGCCACCTGTTCTGGCAGGACAGCACTTGAGGCCCTGAATCTGCTTGACTCCTCCCTTGAAATAATGGCAGTCAGTCATGTAACAGGATTTGAAAGACCAGATTACCAGGAGCTCCCGGAAGATGTTAGAAGCAAACTTCTTTCTAAGGGCGTGAAGGTGCTGACCTGTCAGCATGCATTTGGAGGTATAGGAAGGGCAATTAGAAATAAACTATCCACCTATCAGGTGGATGAGATTATTGCATATACTCTCAGGACCTTTGGCCAGGGCACAAAAGTGGCAATAGAGCTTGTGCTTATGGCAGCGGATGCCGGGCTTATAAGGACTGACGAGGATGTGATTTCAGTGGGAGGCACCGCAAGGGGGGCTGATACAGCCCTTATCATAAGACCTGCCAACAGCTTCCGCTTCTTTGATATAAAGATAAGGGGAATCATCTGTAAACCATGGAAATTTTAATAACGAGCAGTTTGTAGAAAAGGAGGAAATTATGTTAAAAGATAAACAGCTTGAGAAATATGCTGATGTCCTGTTATGGGGATTAAAGACAGCAAGAAAGGGAAGATTTAAAAAGGGCGATATAGTAGCATTGAGATATGACCCGCCAGCGCTGAGGCTTGCTGAGATACTATTTGAAAAACTTATTAAAATGGGAATGCATCCCATACAGAGGATGACCATGACCCATAGAATGGAACTCTCCTTTTATGAGAATGGAAATTTAAAACAACTGGTATTCCACCCCCCAGGCGAAAAGGAACTCATGAATTCATTAAATGGAAACATATACCTTTATGCACCTGAATCATTGACACATTTATCAAACATTGATCCAAAAAAGATTGCAAAGGGCACTCTTGCAAGAAAACCCCTGAGGGAGATACTGGAGAAGAGAGAAGAAAAGGGGCTATTTGGCTGGACCCTCTGCCTGTATCCCACACAGGAGCTTGCAGATAAGGCAGGTATAGATATTAATGAATACGAAAAACAGGTCATCAGGGCATGTTATCTTGATAAGAGAGAACCGGTTAAAGAATGGAAAAGTATCCATAGTAGAGCAATGAGGATAAAGAGGTGGTTAAACAGCCTTGATATTGAATACCTGCATATAGAATCCAGAAATATTGACCTCAGGATTGTTCCTGGCAAGAAAAGAAAATGGGTAGGAATATCAGGCCATAATATACCCAGTTTTGAGATATTCATCTCCCCTGATTGTAGATACACACAGGGCATATACTATGCAGATCAGCCCTCCTACAGGATGGGTAATTATGTGGAAGGTGTCAGGATTACCTTTAAAGATGGAAAGGCAGTTAAAGTGGAAGCAAAGAAG
>JALVMZ010000641.1 GCA_027032655.1 Desulfobacteraceae bacterium | reverse complement strand
AAGACTTCTTGAAGATAGCCTCAATCTACACCTGTTCAAGAAAAAAGGAAGATCAATACAGTTAACTGAAGAAGGTAGGACTATTTTTAAATATGCAAGGAGGATATTTGAATGGGAAAAGGAGATCGAAAATGTCATCTCAGAGATGAATCAGCTAAAAGTAGGGAATCTCAGACTTGGAACGACAAAGACATATGCAAGATACTTCATGCCACTTCTTATACACAGCTTCAGGACAAGATATCCTGGTATAATTATCCACCTTGATGAAGGTTCCTCACTGGATATGATACAAAGTCTGATTGAACTCAAAAACGAAGTGGCAATTATTGCAAAAGTCGAAGACAATCCCAGTGTGAATTTCATACCATTCAGCCATGAAGAACTTGTGCTCATATTACCACCAAGTCATAGACTGGCCAGGAGAAATGAGATATCAATCAAAGAGATAGCTCAAGAACCTGTAATCATGAAGGAGAATGGTTCGGGCACAAGAAAGATGGTAAATGCCCTTTTCAAACGGAATGGTATTAATCCTGAAATACTTATGGAAACCAGCAATACCGAGTTTATAAAGGAACTGGTGGGAAGGGGTGATGGAATCTCTTTTCTCGTAAAGGAAGCTGTTTTAATGGAAATTAAAGAGGGGAAACTGTCCAGTGCCACACTTAAAGAGGGGAGGATGTCCCTTGATATCAGCATTGCATATCTTAAAGACCAGCCCCTGTCCCGGCCAGCACAGGCATTTCTGAAAATCTTAAATGAGATTGCCCCTGCTAAAAATAAAAGAGATGATGGTATCAGGAAGATTATGGCCAGAATGCTAAAAGAATGGAAATAGACCAAAATTATTATTTATTTAATCATGTATTCCATGGTATCAACAGCCATCATCGCAAATTCGGGATCATTAATATGAGAGTCATCTTCAATCACTTCTATTCTTGGAGAAAGAAGGCCCTTGAGTGTGGAAATAAATAGACCCTGAATCTCCGGATCATATAAAGGCCCCCCTTGAATATCTGCCTCAGACCATCCTCTGAGTGGTATCAGCACCTTGACATGTTCCGGATCCATATTGAGTTTTGTGGATATCTGCCTGGCAATAAACACTGTCTCCTCTCTGCTCAATCTAATGGCAGAGCGGAAATCATAAAAGAATATCTTTCTCCCTTTAAACTCATCAGGAATGCTGTCTCTGGTAAATTCAAGCACAGCACAGTCAAGCCCTCCCGGGACCACGAGCCTGGGAATCGTCTTTCCCTCAACTGGCTCAAGCCGCTGTTTTCCAATTCCTCTGCAGTATCCACCCTTTAGCTCATCTGCAAACTCATGTGTTGCAAGGTCAAGAATCCCGCAGAAATAATCCTCCCTTGCCAGCTCTTCCATTGCCATACCACCTGTCCCGTTTGCATGAAATGTGACAGGTTCATACCCTTTTTTCTCCAGAAGCCCTGATATCTGCTCAGATGCCTTTGTAATGAATCCAAACACTGTTATGGCAACTCTTTTTCTTTCAGTATCCGGCATCCATGTCTCTTTTACCATTCCGCAAATGGCACCTGCTGCCCTATCAAGCACGCTCCCAAGGATACTGTTCACTCCCAGTATATCCGCTACGCTGTGAATCATTGTTATATCCTTTGTGCCAACAACCTCTGACATATCCCTTGAGGCAACTGTGGAAATCATAACCTTTGGCACCCCAAAGGGAAGCACCTTCATTATTCCTGTGCAGAGATGTGTTCCTGTGCCCCCGCCTGCTGAAATCACCCCTGCAACTTTACCCTGCAAATAGAGATTCTTAAGCACCTTTGCTGTCTCTTTCAGTGTCCACTCAATGGCCTTATCCCTTTGAAGTCCCTCTCTTCCATAAATACCTATGAGTTTTTCATACATATCAATATCCACAGGAAAGGGGGATGGACTCTTTGTGCCAACATTTATGGTAATGGTGGGAACACCTCTTATCTCTATCCTCTCCTTGAGGAATTTATGCTCCTTTCCCTTTGTGTCAAATGTCCCTATTACTGCTATATCCCTCTTTTTCATCCTTAAAAAGTCTTCAGAATTATCCTTATTATGTGTAATCGGTCAGCCCATTAACTTAAGAGGAGCCAGGAATAGGTTTCTTGCCTAATGTTTTTCATAAACCAATCTAAACATATTTTCTATTTAAAAAGGATTTTAACGAGTTCCTCTTTTGTAATACCAATATAATCTGAAACATCTTTCAGTATATTATTTAATGTTCCGATTTTTAATGGATTGTGGGCAGGTATGGTGAGTTTGTGTTCTTCCTCAGCATATCTGGTTGAAAGCCTTATATGACCACCGGTTTGTCGAGTTATTCTGTAGCCATAGATTTTAAGCAGTTGTGCAAGCTCCATCCCTGAGATATCTCTGGGAATCTTAGGCATAAGCCATAACCTCTTCTTTTACAATATGAAGGTGAATTATTTTGGGTATGTCCTCTTCTCTATCAAAATGACACCCCAGGGCATCTTTTATATTCTTTTTTACATCATCTATGGTATCCCCCTGTGTAAATATTGATAATCCAAGGGCTCTTGCATTAAATCCACCTTCAACATCCTCTTCAACAAGAAAAATGACCTCTTTTGCCATTGTAATGTCTCCTTATTGGAATAATCTGTTGATTTTTATCTTACCAGTTAATAAATGATTCATCAATCCCTGCGTGATAACCTTCCATCAG
>JALVMZ010000640.1:2322-2723 GCA_027032655.1 Desulfobacteraceae bacterium | reverse complement strand
ATCCAATAGGAACCGTAAAGACTCTAAAGTTACCTCTCGTTTCTCTGTCCATAAATCCATCGAAAAGTCGAAATAAGGCTCAAGCGCCGGATAGCTTGTAAGAAAATCCCACCAAACGTTACCTTGAGATTCATGTTTCTCCTTGTAATCTTCATAATCTTCCGGTGGAACCGATGAAATCAAATTGTAAATATCACTTATTTCCCTGGCCACCATTTTTGGCCAAAAAACGTCTCTGATGATCCCATAACCTGTAGATCCAGTATGTGAATATATACCATAAGCATAGGCCCGAGAAATACCCCCAGAACCACCTCCACAATTATCAGAGGAATCACACGAAATAAGATGCTCAAATTTCAGAGTAGGGCACGTTTCAACATTTGCCCATCTGGGCCATA
>JALVMZ010000640.1:0-2312 GCA_027032655.1 Desulfobacteraceae bacterium | reverse complement strand
AAAAGAAAATGGCTCAAACACTTGATCTCCAAAAAATGCAAAGCGATACCTGTTGAAGATCATATCATAAAAAAACCACCCGCCGGAGAATACAACCTCCATATCTTCACCACGAACCCTATAATCATAATCAATCCATACCTCAGAATGATAAACAATAGGAAATCCCGTCTCTTGATGGATCAATAAGTCATTACATATGGCCGCCTCTGCTTCGTTATGAGGAACATCATCAAGGGCTATGTCATAATAAGCATCCCCACCCCAATCGAATGCCGAATGCCAGATAATCTTGGATAACCACGTCCCATCACCAAGCGAATAACCATTGATATAAGGGAGTCCATTGAGATTTACAGTTTCCAAAGGGTCTGTAAATTCAAAAGGATAGGCAAAAAGAGAGTAAATAAAAGGCCGGGTAATCCCTCTTGTATATCCCGGCACAAAGTTATGCTCAGTACCACTAAGACAACGTACCATAACCGGTTCATATAAATCGATAACACCATAGAGAATGAAAGGCTTATAGAAGCCAGTGCATACCGTTGCTCCTACCGGGACTGTTATCTCAAACGCCTGATAATTAGTAGGAAAAATAAAGGGATAAAGGAGCATGCCTCCCAAATAATAACCATCGGGTTTATAAAGTTGATCCCCGGGATTGAAATTTACCCAATTAGCGTACACACAAGAATCATGATCGGGCTCGCAAAACGATTCTGTATAAGCCGTTGGAGCAAATCCTAAGACATAAAAATATGCCCGATCACCCCATTTATATGCGTAAAAAAACATATGTGGATCTGGCCCATCTGCATCCATGAAATAAGAAGGAACCACCCGCCCATCAATCACCGAGGCCATAAAAGGTACATGATAAATCTCCAACTCCCCTATAACCACATCTTCATAAAACGTTCTGGCCGGATAGTAATCACCCATAAATTCGTAGACAGCATCATAAACGTTTATACCAAGGATGTTTATGTTTAGTGGAGATAAACTGTAATCGAACTGGAAAGGCCTACGCTCCCGGATGGAGGGTACATAAACCTGCTCGATAAATTCTTGAGCCGTAAAATGTAAGCCGACAAATTTGCGAATATGTATGTTCATACACCGCTAGCAAACGATTCAATAATCCTGGATGTAATATTGGCCATGGAAAGCAAAATCTGTCCATTCAATAGGCCAAGAGTATACTTATGGGCCTCGGTCAAAGAGGCATTCAGGCTGGCCGCCCTGGTCTCGACATGTGAAGTTCCCCTGGCTGATAACTCCTTGGCCGTAGCCTTTACGTCTGCCACATAGTAAGCAGCATCACCCATGTAACGATAAATAGCTTGCGTGAGCCTGGTCTGCTCACGAATAGCCTGCTCTACAACTCGAAGATAATCATAGGTCGTATCCATATAAGCCGTAAGATCTCTAGCATTTTTCTCAGATGCCAAGGCCGCCACCAATGAATTTAAAACATCAAGCTCTTGCGGTAGATGACTAAACAATTCATTTATGGTGTTATATCTAATATCCGCCACCTGGGACTCGATAGTTAATAAATCCTCAATAAGATACATTTCATCAAATAACAGATCGAGTTCTGCCTCCAGCCGCTCCCTGATAAGCCCCATGATCTCATAACGAGTTGAGATAGTCTCGGCCTCCATCAATAAATTAGAGAACCTCGCTTCCAAAACCATTTTTTCAGCACCAAGAACACATAAGGAAGCCATTCCCGCCGCAAGATCAGCTGCCTTACGATAAAGATTAAAAATCAACCTATTTATCTGGTTTGTCCTACGTACAAGCGTTGATACCCGTCTGGCATTAGCCACATCTAACCTGGCCGCATCCTCAGATAACCGAGCAAGCCTGCTTATAATCCCTCCCAAATCTCGATTAAGAGAATTAATCTCTCGCAACGCTCCCTCATAGCCCTGAAGTATCAACCTGGCCGCCCGGTTATAGGCCTTTTGATAATCTGCCAGGGCTTGTATATATGAGGTATAAAACCGTATGGCTATCTCATTGGCCCTGGCCTGATCCTGTACCTTCAATGATTCTACTCTGGCCCTGATACCTAAAATATCAAGAAGACGTGCTCTACTACGAATATAATCAGGCCGGATCGATTCTCTTAGATTCGTATATTCCTGATTGATAGTCTCTAAAATAGACTGAAAATGGTGCGCCGAACGAGTAAACGTGAAAGGAAATAAAAATTGATATGGATGTTGAGGAGCCATAGAAATAAAAGATTCTATCAAAGAATCTGGAATAGTAAGCGCTGCCCATTCCATGCGAGAAAGAAG
>JALVMZ010000639.1:1939-2726 GCA_027032655.1 Desulfobacteraceae bacterium | reverse complement strand
CTGGCCAGAGTCTTGTTCTCAATCCAGGCGACAGCATAAATGTCTCTCACATTGAGGCAAACTATGAAAGGGGCCTCAGTCTTGATATTCTGGGATATGGGGATCTGAATGATTATCGTAAGAGATTCAGAATCTTCAGAGACACAACTATACTGGTCAGAAAGGACAATCATGTGTTCGCAGAGATACCTGTGCGGGTGAAAGCAGGTCCCAAAGGATACAGTTCCGCAGGTATTATAAATCATAAAGTTAAGTATTTTATTGTGGAGATTCGTGGAAAGAAACTGCTCGTTCCAAATGGTGAAACACTGGATATAGTGAGGGGTGAAAGACTTAAGATAGTAGATGTTCTGCCTGAGATAAAGGGAATAAAAGGACTGACGGTTAATTTCAAAGGCTTTGTAGGAGATTGGAAGAATAATACAGGAGAAGATAGAGGGTTCATTATTAATACTGCAACCGACATTATGGAAAGATACGCCCTGGACAGGGACAGGAGCTTATATGAGATAATTGCATCCAATGATAAACGGATATTTGGGAGGATATATGTAAGACTAATACCTCCTGAATTTAAATATCTTATTTTGAGAATAAACGGGCATAGATACGAACTTCTGAGGCCATTTGACACTATTAAACTATGTCTGGCTGATAGCATTACCATTGAAGATATTAATTCCAATTTTTCAAATCAGGATGGAATTCATGTGAGAATAAATGGCCTAAAGATTCACAGGGGTGAACATATCAGGGTGGATCAACTGATTGATTTAAAGAATGGGAA
>JALVMZ010000639.1:0-1929 GCA_027032655.1 Desulfobacteraceae bacterium | reverse complement strand
ATTGTATTACTTTTGTTGTTCATAGTTTTATTTTGAGAGATAATATGATTATTCAATTAAACATTAGAATTATCCTATTTATTCATAAGCATAAAACCAATAGAACTAATAGATTTTTTACAAAATAACATGATTTTATTAAAAAGGAAATATAAAAGATATAGATGTAACTATAGGGAAAGAATAAATTAAATCACCTTCTCTTCTTTTAGTTTTCTTCTCTCTTCATCCCTGATTTCTCTTCGAAGAAGTTTTCCCACCTTTGATTTTGGAAGCATATCACGGAACTCAATGTAGCTTGGAACCTTATACGGTGCAAGTCTATCCCTGCACCATCTGATTAACTCTGAGCCGCTCACTCCCCTTGCATCTTCTTTCAGCACCACAATGGCCTTAATTCTCTCTCCCACCTTTTTATCAGGAACTCCCACCACACATGCACCAATTACAGTGGGATGATCCTGGAGCACTGCCTCCACTTCAGAGGCAGACACCCTGTATGCCTTGTGTTTTATAATATCTGCGGACCTTTCCACATATATTAATTCTCCATCACTGTTTTGTCTTACATAATCACCCATTCGGTAATACACCTTGCCATTAATATTTACATAGGCCTGCCTGGTCTCTTCTGGCTTGTTCCAGTATTGTTTAATTGTATATGGTGATGTAACAATGAGTTCTCCCACCTCACCGGGTGGGACCTCCTTCAGGGTATCAGGGTCCACCACCTTGCATTCCCTGCTTTTGAGTGGGATTCCTATGGAGCCAGGTCTGGGCTCTTTACCAATCCTGCTGTAAGAGACATGACCAGCCTCAGTTGAACCATATACCTGATAAATGGGGATATTGAATCTCTCCTTCCATCTATTATAGACCTCAATGGGAAGCACATCTCCACCGCAGTAGCAGTATCTGAGGGAACTCAAGTCATAACTGTCAAGTCTGTCATTTTCCAGCACCATTCTATAAAGTGCAGGCACTCCCAAAAACCATCTTACCCTGTATCTTTCAATGGAGGAGAGGATTGCATCCACCAAAGGGGTGGGCATCAGGACAATGGTGTTGCCCTTATTGAGTCCAATGGCCATACAGAGTCCCAGGGCCATTATGTGAAAAAGTGGGTTGATGGCAATATATACATCTCTTCCTTCTTCCAGATGATCACCTGCCACATCTTCAGTTACATCATTTACATATGAGGTCATGCCAATATGATTTCCAGGCACTCCTTTTGGCATACCTGTGGTTCCACCAGTATAGAGGATGTAAGAGAGGTCTTTTAAGGGATCAATCCTGGCATGTTCTTTTATAGGTTCGTGCTTTAGCATAGATTTGAAGGAATAAACCCATGGCTCTTTTTCAACCTTACCTTTGGGGATTTTGTCAAATAAAAATCCCACAGCCCTCTTCCATAAGGGGAGAAGGTCTGCAAGGTTTGTTACAATTACACTTTTTAGTGGAGTCTTATCAAATATCTCCTTTACATAACAGAAGTTTGTATCCTGACATATAATGGTTTCTGCCCCTGAATCATTTAGCATGTATTCAAGCTCAAACGATGTATATATGGGAGATACAGGAACCAGGACAGCGCCTATCTTCTGAATACCAAGAAATGCAATGAGCCACTGGATGCTATTTGATATATAAATCATGACCCTATCACCCTTTTTAACACCCATGTGCATCAGGACTGATCCAAACCGCTCACTCAGGTCCTTAAGCTCTCTGTATGTAAAGTGCTCTCCAAGATAGATTACCGCTGTGTTCCCGGGATACTTTTGGGCCATTTTATCAAAACGGGTAAAGGTTAGCTCTTTTTGTAATTCCTCATTTATCTCATTCATGATTCATCCCTGATAAAGGATTTTTATTTTATTAAATTCACCGAACCTTTTATACGCCAAAATAAGCAGAGCGAACATC
>JALVMZ010000638.1 GCA_027032655.1 Desulfobacteraceae bacterium | reverse complement strand
TGGGTTACTTTTCAGTTGTTGTGGCTGATATACTGGATAGGCTTTTATGGAGGATAAGGCCATATGAAAAGGTGCCAGGGGCAGCGGACGAGTTTATAGAGAAATCAATGCGAAGAATGGAGAAGGCATTTGAAAGATATGGGGCAGATAAGGACTTTGACAGCATCCTGAGTGAGCTTAAAGAAATAATAAATGAGGGCAGGGGACTTATTGATAATACTATTCCCAGGAAACCAAGAATCGGTATTGTGGGGGAGATATATCTGAGGACCCATGTTCAGTCAAACCAGGATGTTATCAGAATGATCGAAAAATACGGAGGAGAAGTGGTCAATGCATCCATTGCGGAGTGGGTAAACTATACTACATATGATAGATTAAGGGAGGCAAAGATAAAGCTTCAGTTGAGTGTGAGGCAATTGAAATGGAATCACATAAAAGATGCATTGAAACGGATACTATCTTATGGTGCTGATCTGTATTATCAGGAGATGAGGCAAAAGCAGGTTTACAAAAAGGTTCAGGAATTGATTGATATTACGGATGACCATATGCTGAAGGACCTTGAAAATGCCCTTAAAAAGGGAGATCTGTTTTCATTTGATGTGGGCACAGAGGCGTGTCTGAGCATATCAGGGATAATTGAATATATCAAAGAGGGCTTCAATGGTGTGGTAAATGTCTATCCCTTTACATGTATGCCAAGCACAATTACCTCTTCCATAATAAGACCTATCCTGAATAATCTGAAAGTCCCATATCTTGATACCCCATATGATGGTTCCTATCAGCCAGGGAGGGAAGCTGCCATCAGGACCTTTATGTATCAGGCATATCAGCACTACAGAAGAAACGGAAAGGGAGCACTGAATAATTAATGACGGTTAAGATGATAATAAATGCAGTCCTGCCCGAGGAGCTCAGGATTGCATTCATAAAAGATGGTGTCCTTGATGGATTTCACATAGAGAGCTCCATTCTGGAAGACAAGACGGGCAATATCTACAAGGGCAGGGTGGAGAAGATTGAACCCGGGCTTCAGGCATGCTTTGTAAATTTTGGTGCAGAACGAAATGGCTTTTTGCCCTTCTCTGAGATACACCCGGAATACTATTCAGAGGAATCCAGGAAGTCGCCAGATTTTCATCGCCTGTCCCCTGATAGACTCATAAAAGAAGGGCAGGAGGTGATGGTTCAGGTGTTAAGGGAGATGCCTGGCAGAAAAGGAGCTCAACTTACCACTTATATAACCCTGGCAGGTAGATACCTTGTGCTTACACCCGGCAGGATACTTAACGGAATTTCAAGGAAGATTGAGGACGAAGATGAAAGGAAGAGGTTGAAAGAGCTAATGAACAGTCTGAGGCTGCCGGAGCAGGTGGGTTACATCGTGAGGACAGTGGCCCAGGGACAGAACAAAAGGTCCATTTCAAAGGACCTCAACAGACTTCTCAGGATGTGGAATGATATCAGGCAAAGAGTGCGAAATGCCCCCCTCTTTTCACTCATACACAAGGAGCAGGATATATGTCTCAGGACCCTGAGGGACTATTACACCAGTGATGTCAGTGAAATAATTGTGGACGACAGGGATACATATTATCGGATTAAAAGGTATATGAAGATAATAGCTCCAAGAGATCAGAGGAAAATAAAACTATACAAAGATGATGTCCCTATATTTGACAGATACGGCATAGAAGAGCAGATAGAGGCAATATATAAGAATAGGGTTCCTTTAGATTCTGGTGGGTATCTGGTGATTGATTCCACAGAGGCGCTAATTTCCATTGATGTTAATTCAGGGAAAGGCATGCCGGGAAAGAATCTTGAAACAGTGGCATTCAGGACCAACATGGAGGCAGCCAGAGAGATACCCCGTCAATTGAGGTTGAGGGATATTGGGGGACTTGTGGTAATAGATTTTATTGATATGAAGGACAAAAGGCATATAAGGCAGGTGGAGAAACTCTTCAGGGAGGAGCTAAAAAAGGACAGGGCCCGAACGGCAGTATCAGGTATTTCCAGGTTTGGTCTAATGGAACTTTCAAGGCAGAGGTTGAGACCCTCCATTGAGTCAAGGAGTTATACCACCTGTTCATATTGTAATGGCAGGGGGGCTGTGATATCTATTGAATCGGCCTCAACTGCCATAATAAGAAGAATAATGATGTTGCTCTCACGGGGAGGAGTAAAAGAACTCTCCGGCTGGTTTAATCCAAGGGTGGTGGATTATCTCCAGAATCAAAAGAGAAGAGAGCTTGCAGAACTTGAGGCAAAATACCAGGTGAATATTATCCTTAATGCAGCCGAAGAGCTACCGCCTGGAAGGGGCAGGATTGAGTTTGAAGATGAAAGAGGCGGAAGGGAATTTCAAGTGAATATAACTCATTAAATTATGTTCAACAATATAATCTACTTCATAATAGTCCTTTTTATTTATAATGTTAACTATATAGGAGAAGCAGAAGGGGCCTCACTGTTTAACGATGTATTGACAATGGGGCTCCTTTACCTGGTTTTTGTGCTTCTCTGTAAGATATTATTTCAAAGGATCACAACTTACCTTCAAAGATATGACCACTCAGAGGTATTAAGAAGATATCACAGAGCGGTGTTTCATGCATCTCTTTTGGCCATAATAGTATTCTCTTTTGATGTATATCTGTGTAAATTCAAATTCTGGATAGATCATCTTCCTGTTGCAGGCACAATCTCAGTTGTAA
>JALVMZ010000637.1 GCA_027032655.1 Desulfobacteraceae bacterium | reverse complement strand
CTTTAATGGTTTTGCAAATTCCCTAAGCAGGACTCCATTGGTGGTAATTGATATGTCCCTTAAGCTATTTTGCGAGTTGAGTCTTGTTAAAAAATCTATTATCCCTTTGCGAACAAGGGGCTCACCACCGGTGATTCTCACCTTCTTGATACCTTCAGAGACAGAGAGTCTTACGAACCTCAAAAGCTCCTCATATGAAAGGATTTCACTGTGTGGGACAAAGTCTATACCTTCCTCGGGCATACAGTATTTACATCTGAGGTTGCATCTATCCGTTACAGACAGCCTGAGGTAATTTACTTCTGAACAATTCTTCTCCATCTTTCATCCTTCATTATCAGGAAATGAAAATAATGATTCCTGCTCAATGTCTGAAGAATTAGCTCTTTCATTTAAAACTCCATTGGACCTGATTGCCCCTTTTAGAAAATATCTTTCAAAGATTCTGTTGAATTCAGTCCATGAGCCCTCCTGAGGATCCTTCTCCACAAATGATATAAGTCCCTTTAACTTTGCATCCAGGTCATCTATTATGTGAAGGGCAAGTGCTTCTGGTATCTTGGGCCTCCTGGGGGAGCCGAATTCATACTCTCCATGATGGGCAAGTATCAGGTGTTTTAATTTTATTGCCAGCTCTTGAGGGAAATCTTTCAGTCTGGAGAGCTTTTCATTTAACATCTCCACTCCCAGCACAATATGACCCATCAGCCTTCCACTGTCGGTGTAATCTATTCTGTGCTGGAGGTCCAGTTCCGGCACCTTCCCAATGTCATGAAGGAATGCACCACAGAGTAACAGATCTCTATCAAGCTCAGGATAGAGAACAGTTAATTCTTTTGCAAGCTTACATATCCAGAGTGTATGCTCAAGAAGGCCCGCAATGTATGCATGGTGAAAGGCCTTTGCAGCAGGTGCCATCTTGAATCTGGATATAAAATCATGGTCCATAAAAAACAGGTCCAATAACTTTTTAAGATTCATATTCTCAATAGATTTGAGCAGCCCCCTGAGCTCTTTCATCATATCATCCGGGTCATGTTCTGACCGCTCCAGAAATATACCAATATCTGGAATCCTATCCACCCTGCTTATACGATTCACTCTTATCTGAAGCTGATTATTATATCTTACCACCGTGCCATCTATCTCTACAATATCTCCTTCATCAAATAAAGGTGAATACTCCTCCACCATATCCCAGATTCGGGCATCCATCTGTCCTGTCTTATCAGCAAGGGTAAATGATAAAAATGGACTATGATCCTTTTTCAATCCCTGTTTCTTCTTACGAACAAGATATATGCCCTTTACATTATCATTTTCTTTTAAATCCTTTATCCAGAGCCTTTTCATATCTTCTTTAAAATCCATTCTACTGGTTTCAATCATCAAAATCACCTGATGGACCTTTATCCGTTGAAATCCCTTTAGCCCTTTCCCTTATCTTTGGCTCTGTCCACTCTCCAGGGTCTTCCATCTGTCTGCATTTATCACCCGGATGAAATGAACCGCTCTCAAGGATGGTCTCAATGGCAAGGGGTGCAGTATCATCTGCATAAAAAACATCTTTCAGCAGCCAGAGAACAAACTCCTCAACCCCCTTTGCCATTCTCTCTCTTATCTCCCTTGGCTGCGACAGCAGACGATTTTCAAATGGGAGATTTAGTTTCTTATAATCACCTGGTGCGAAATTATTTGACCTGGCATATGATACCATCTCGGCCCAGAGTTCATCAGACATACCCTTTTCAGGCTCCTTAATAAACTGACCCTGGTCATCAAGCTCTGCATTGCCGTATTGATTCACCCTCACCCCCCAGGAGATCATCTGAAGCGCTGTTGCCACATTGGCCTTTGTGGTCCTCGTCTCCTTTGCGATTCTCCTCAATCTGTCTGCACTATTTCCGGAGGTCCCATGCTGTGCACCTGATACCCCGAATTCCTTTATGGCTTCATGTATCTTTACGGTCAGCTCCACCTGGATTCCAGCATCCGTTGATTCAATGCCATGGGTGGTTCCATTATTAACTGCCAGCCAGTCAGGGAATATTCCATGAGCATTCAGACCCTTAATGAGAAATTCTGCTTCCTCGGGTGTTGAAAGTCCCAGCTTTCCCTTTATTTCCCCCACCTCTGTTTCATAACCCGCCCATAGGGGGAAGTAGGGCCTGAGTTCAATATTTGCAAGGAGATTTTCATCGTCACTCATATGGGAGGCATCAATGGCAATTGATGTTATTCCCGCATCAAACATGGTGGGTATCTCAAGCTTTGCCCTCTGGACATCATCTCTGCTTTTAATCTTATAATGATCCGCATGCACTGCCACAGGAACTGTTATTCCCATCTGATTGCACAGGGTATCCACCATGGTTGCCAGGTTCCAGTAATTCATGGCACAGTATGCATTTGTGCCCCCCTCTGATCGGGCTATTTCAATTATAACACATGCATTTGCCTTCTGTGCTGCCTGAAGGGTCCCTTTAAGGACAAAATAGTTCCTGGCATTTGCAGCAATGGTCATTGATGCGCCCTTTTTCATCAATGCCCTGTCTATAATCTTTCCGCTTACAATCAATGCCCTGGAATTAGGAAAGAGTCTCCTTATATTGGGGGGCCTTCCCATATCGAGTGCCCTCTGAAAATCCTGGGTATTCATATTAATCCTCCATGTTATTTGTTGGGCTCAATTATTACCTTCACACATTCATGCTCAACCGGGGATGATACCATACTGAAACCCTTTTGCCCCTCTTCAAGGGGGAGCCTGTGGGTGATGAGCTTTTCAACAGGGAGAATCCCCTCCCTTATAAGGCTCAGGGCCTGATAGCAGTCATATGGAGCACCTGCATATGTGCTTTTGACGGTTATCTCCCTCCTCCATAGGACCTGATTAATGGGAATTGTGAGCGCCGCACCCTCTGATGCACCACTAAAAAATAGCATCACTCCCCCCCTCTCAATGGAGCTTACTCCAAGTTCAGAGAAGCCTTCATAACAGAGCACTACAAAATCAGCAAGGCGCCCCTGGTTTTTCTCCTTTAAAATATCCATCAGGGGCTCTCCTGCCTTCACACATATATCTGCCCCCATCTCCCTGGCAAGGGCAAGCCTGTAATCTATTGAATCATAGGCAACAATGAGACCGGCACCCATAAATCTTGCAACCCTTATGTGTAGCAGACCTGATATGCCACAGCCAAGCACCAGCACAGTGCCCCCCGGCATAAGGGGGGCATTTCGCTGACCTCTCAGGACACATGCGAGGGGCTCCATAAATGAGGCATGTTCAAATGTTACACTTTCCGGGATTCTGAAAGTGCCCCTTTCCACATTAATGGCGGGTATTCGTAGGTATTGGGCGAATCCACCGGGTTCAAAGTGTGTGCCTCTTAGGAGTGTATCACATACAGTATGATGGCCCATGTGACAGTAATGGCAATTAAAACATGGCACATGGTGTGTGGATGCAATCCTATCTCCAGGAGAAAATCTATCCACTCCCTTTCCTGTTTCAACCACAATGCCTGCAACTTCATGCCCCAGCACAAGGGGCACCTTATCCCTTCTATACCATTCCATAACATCACTACCACAGATTCCGCTGGATATCACCTTCATGAGGATTTCGCCCGGCCCAATGGAAGGAACAGGCATCTCCTCAACCCTCACATCCCTGTTACTATAATACATCAGGACCTTCATACTCTTGGGGACTTGCTCTTTTACATCCTCCATCCTGAGCTATTCCTCAAACATTAAGATTAACTCCCCTTTTTAAGGGATCTATATAGTTCAAATGCCTGCTCCGGGGTTGCCTGATCATGTATTATTGCATTCAGTGCCCGCATCATGGCTACAGGATGGGGGTTCTGCCAGACATTCCTTCCCAGATTCACACCTATGGCCCCTTTTTGCATACCATCATGGACAAATTCAAAAACCTCCATCTCAGTTTCACACTTTGGCCCCCCTGCTATCACAACCGGAACAGGGCATCCATCGGTCACCTTTTCAAATCCATCCTCACAATAATAGGTCTTCACAATCTTTGCACCCAGCTCAGCCGCAATCCTGCAGCAAAGGGCGAGATATCTGGCAGTTCTCTTTTCCAGCTCCTTTCCAACTGCAGTAACTGCCATTACAGGGATGCCATAGTCTTCACACATATTTACAAGGTCAGACAGGTTTTTAAGGGTCTGTTTTTCATAATCAGTTCCAACAAAGATTGATACTCCAACAGCAGACACATTCAGTCTGATTATCTCATCAATGGATGTGGTAAGGATTTCATTTGCCAGGTCACTGCCTATCACACTTGTGCCACCTGAAACCCTGAGTATAATGGGTGTATCAGTATCGGGTGGTATGCATGATCTCAATACCCCTCTGGTTACAAAGAGCCCGTCTGCATATGGAAATAGTTCTCTTACCGTTTCCCCAGGTCTTTCAAGACATCTGGTTGGCCCCTGAAAATATCCATGATCAATAGGCAAAAACTGGCAGTGTCCATCACTTCCTATCAACCGGGACAGCCTGTTCCTCATGCCCCAATCAAGGTTATCACATCCCTTTATGCCTTTTTTGGGACTGGAAGCGGGGCTGTGCCCCATCTCCTCAGGTGCTCGTGCCTCAAGTATCTTTTCTGCATCTGCCATCATAACCCCCTGATATTAAAGATTTTAAATACAATATTCGTCCTTAATACAATTTATGTCAACATTAATTGTGCATATTTTACTTTACCTCCACGGGTGTTTGAATATATTGTTACCATTCAGGATGGTGGATGAAAGAGAAATAGAGCAGGGATATGCAAATTTCCACAGGACCTTAAATCGTATCCTGAGAGCAAGGGATATAAGGCTTTTAAAAAAACATATTGCAACCCATCCCAGGGAGGCTGGGAAACTCTCGCACCTCCTGGGTCTGAGTGATGAGATGGCAGAGATAGAAATGCATAAAACAATAATTACCAGATCAGCTCTTAAGGATATATGGAATGAATCCAGAAGGTGGTTAAAAGAGCATGGAATAGAGCCGCCTGTTCATAAAATAAAAAAGAGAAGGAGAAAAAGGTCAGGATGGAAAAGAAGATAGATAATGGCGATATACCCCCATGCATGATTTTTATAGACAGGGAAGGAAGATGGTTCCATAAGGGTGTGGAGATGATCCACAGGGGCATGATTGAGTTGTTCTATCAGCACATGGATATTGACTCAAAAGGAAGATACATAATCCGATTAAAGGATGATGTATGTTATGTTGATGTGGAAGACACCCCATTTGTCATAAAAGGGGTGGACATGGATGAATCATCGGGTGAGATAAGGATTCTTCTAAATGATGGAAGCACAGAGATACTTGACCCATCCACCTTATGGGTAGGTGATGGCAATGTGCTCTATTGCATGGTTAAAGGGGGCAGATTCCCTTCAAGATTTACAAGGCCCGCCTACTATAATATTGCAAAATGGATTCATGAACAGAATGGCAGGTTCTATCTCATAGTAAAAGATCAGAAATATCCCATCACATATGGAAGCCAGGCCCCATCATCTCATTCTGAACCGGACTAATCCCCACAATAATGCCCTCATAATCATCACCTAACGAGAGCTTTGCAAAAACTCATATCTGGAATTACTTTATCTGTATCTGTCATGCTGAGGGGCGAAGCCCCGAAGCATCTCATGTGTCCAACGTGAGTCTTTCAGACACCCTCAGGATGACAAACGGAATATCAATCATTTTTGCAAAGCTCTCATAACTTTATAGATTAAAACAATAGGACCTGTTACATGGTGGGTCTTGAGTTTAACAAGGCTACTAAGGAACTTTATTCCACCTGGGAAAAGGTAACAACCGCATATTGAGTTGCCTAACTATTTAAGGCCGTGCTGCGAATTGGGGTTCAATCTTAATTTCTGCAGAATTTCTCAGGCTCTCAATCCAGCCATTCATTGCTTCCTTTTGTTTTAAGAGAAGCAGTTTATATTCATAGTTTTTCTTTTCTTTCTGATATTCCTTTTCATCAATACCCTTTTCACCATCCCATTTAACCACAATAATATCATCCTCATCCTCAAATACTCTCTCTGGATATGGACTCTTCTGGCTCAGTGCAAATATCTCTTCATAGAGCTTTTCATTAAATCCCAGCTCAAGAAATGGGGGGGCACTCCTTGAGAAAAAATCCGTGCTTTTAATCTTTACTTCATAGTCCTTTGCAGTCTTGACCCAATCTGCCCCATCCCTTACCTTTTTTAAAAACTCCTGAGCCCTTTCCTTTGCCATCCTTTTTGCTGAATCCAGTATATAGGCATCTTCAACGGCCTTTCTTACCTCAGATAGCTTAGGAATGTAGGACGGCTTTTTATCCAGCACCTGGATAATATAAAACTTTCCACTGGATTCCATAATATCAGTGGTGTCATTCTTATCCATTGAAAACAGGGTCTCCTTCAACCGGTAATCATTACCCATGAGAGGAATCGGCTCTTCCTTTGAAAAAAAGTTCGTCTCCTTTGTATCCATATTATGGGATCTAGCATAATCTTTAATATTAATATCATAGGGCATCTGATCAATAAAAGAGAGTGCCCTTTCATGGGCCTCATCAGTGGATTTCTGTTTAAGGAGTATATCAAGTATCTCTGACCTTACCTCTTCAAAGGACCTAGTCTTTGCCTCTTTAACATCTTCCACCTTAATTATATGGTATCCAATGGAACTCCTGATTGGATCACTTATCTGACCTGGTTTCAGCCGAAAAGCAGCATCTTCAAATCTCTTTTCCATTTCTCCCTTTGAAAAATATCCAATATCTCCTCCCTTTTTGGCAGATGGTCCCTGAGAGTATTTTTTTGCAAGCTTTGCAAAATCCTCTCCCTTTTTTGCCCTCTTTGCTATTTCCCACGCCTTTTTCTTTATTTTTTCTTCCTGTTCTTTTGTCGCCCCAGCAGGGACTTTGAGCAATATATGTCTTGCCTTTATTCGTTTTGGGACCTTAAATCTATCTATATTTTCTTCATAGTAAAGCCTTAACTCATCCTCAGAGATTTTAATGTCTTTCTTAAATTTCTCAGGATCAAACTCAATAAAGGCGATCTTTATCTTCTCGGGTATCCTGAATTCGTTCTTATGTTCATCAAAGAATTTTTTGAGCTTCTCTTCATCAATTTTAACCTTCTTCTTAAATCCTGCTGAGTAAAACTTTACATAACTTACCTTTATCTCTTCCTTGTGAAACCTGTAAAAGTCCCTTAATTCCCTTTCAGTAATGGGAAGGAAACTCATAAGCAACTGGGTTATCTTTTTCTCCAGTATATCCTGCTCTATGCCTGATTCAAAATCCTCAGGTTTCATGTTATTCTGTCTCAGAAGTGCAAAGTATCTCCTTTCATCAAATCTTCCATTATTTAAAAAGGCTGGGTAAGAGAGAATGGCTCGTTGAATCTCCTTTTTATTCACATCAAGTCCTATCTTCCTGGCCTCCTGTGCTATAAGTTTCTGATTGATGAGTCCATCCAGGACCTTCTGTTTTAAATTAAACTTCCTGATTAAACTATCATTCCATACCCCCTTGTATCTCTTCTGAAGCGCCTTAAGGCTCTCTCTATATGCCTTATTGTATTCAACACCCGTGATTATTTCACCGTTTACATAGGCAACCCTGGTCCCTTCTCTTGTCCTGAACGAATAACCAAAATAAAAAATAAAAACTATGGATATTAAAGCTATTATAAACTTTATCAGATAGGACTTTGCATGTCTTCTCATCAGTGAAAGAACCATGAACCTGTTACCTCCATTCTTTACTTCATTTACGGGAAATCTGATTATTATCATTATTTTAAATGCATGTCCAAAATTTTTTATAAAATAAAAGGGGCAGGATAATTCCTGCCCCCAAGGATATTTTATGCATCTTGAATTATGAGGTCTTTATCTTTATCTTTCTTGGTTTTGCAGCTTCCACCTTGGGAAGAGTCAACTTTAAGACACCATCTTTCAGGACAGCATCAATCTTGCTCTGGTCAATAAGTTGAGGTATGCTGAATTCCCTGTAGTATTTTCCGGTCCTGAACTCCCTAAGAACATCCCTTTCATTCTCCTTTTCAGGCGGAATAACATCAGCATCGATCCTGAGCACATTATCCTCTAAATTAATATTCATATCATCTGCCTTCACACCAGGCAGATCTGCAATCAATACAATCTCCTTTTCAGTTTCATAAATATCCACAGCAGGCGTAAAAACCAGCCCAGGTCTTGTCTGCTCAGCAGGTGTCATTACCTCTCTTTTGGCTTTAGGTTTGATTGCCTTGGTA
>JALVMZ010000636.1 GCA_027032655.1 Desulfobacteraceae bacterium | reverse complement strand
TTGAACCTGATTTGTTCATTTTAGACTCCAGCAGCTATTTTATTTGGGATTTTAGGAATTTTCAACATATTAAAAAAATGTGTGATTCTATCATTAATCATCCAGATTGATAAGCATGGTTATAAATCATCATTTCTATTTAGTTTTAAACAGTGGGCCCCTGTCCGCAGAATACATATAAAGCCTGAGTTTTTAAAAATAAAATCACTTGATTATTATTCTATAATGGAATATTACCATATGTAATATGAAGCCCAGGGTCAAATCAGAGAATCTTGTGCTGGGTGCATTGATGACGGGATCAATGCATGGATATGAGATAATGAAGTTTTTAAAGGAGAACCTTTCCTTTGCATGGGATCTGGGCACAAGCCAGCTTTACCTTCTCCTGGGAAGGCTTGAGAAAGATTCCTTTATATATGGGACTAAAGTTAATCAGGAGACAAGACCATCAAAGAGGGTCTTTTCCATAACTGAGAAGGGGAGGAATCACTTTTTAAAATGGCTTCAAAGCCCATCCCTTCATGTCCGGGATATAAGATTAGAGTTTGTAACAAAGCTGTTTTTTATTAAAAGCCTGTTTCCGGAATCCGGGAAGTTGCTCTTAGATAATCAACAAAGGACCCTTTTAGAGCTAAAAAATGAAATAATGAAGATAATTCAAAATGAGAATGATCCCTTTAGAAGGCTTGTTTACAGATATAGATATTTTCTTATTAAAGGGACTATCAGATGGCTGGAAAAGGATGTTTCAGGTTTTATTGTAGATCCAGATAAATGAATTTAACATTAATCATTTGAGGAGGTTTATAGTTGGCTAATAAATATAAATCATCTGCACGGCTGATACCAGTGGATGAGGCTGTAGGGTCTGTTCTTGCCCATGATATAACAGAAATAAGACCAGGTGAATTCAAGGGGGTGGCATTTAAAAAAGGGCATATTGTAAAAAAGGAGGACATCCCTCATTTAAGGAGGATTGGAAAGGAGCACTTGTATGCCCTTGAATTGGCACCGGGTGAACTCCATGAAGATGATGCTGCAACCATGCTTGCTGAGGCACTTTCAGGTCCTGGAATCAGACCAGCCGGCCCCCCTTCTGAAGGAAAGATAAATCTAAAGGCATCAAAAGATGGACTCTTTAAGGTGAATGTCTCTGTTCTTACTGAATTATGTATGATTCCTGAGATATGCTGTTCAACAAGGCATGGCAACACCCCTGTTAATAGAGGTGATATACTGGTATCTCTGAGGGCTATCCCTTTAATTGTGGACAGGAAAGTGATTGAGTCAGGAATTCATGTGATAAAAAAGGCATCTCCACTGTTCATGGTCAAACCCTTCTCAATCCTTAAAACAGGAATAGTCGTAACCGGGAATGAGGTCTACTCAGGTATAATTGAGGATAGATTTGCACCTATTATCAAGGAGAAACTTTCGAAATACAGATGTCCTGTGACTGAAGTGATTTACTGTCCTGATAGAGTCAAGGAGATTGCAAATGCAATAAATAGATTGATAGATATAGATTCACGGATGATACTGGTGTCAGGTGGAATGAGTGTTGATCCTGATGATGTAAGCAGAAGAGCAATAGAGAAAGCTGGTGCAAAGGATATGGTTTATGGCACATCAGTTCTGCCAGGTGCCATGTTTCTTTATGCCAGGATTGGTGATATCCCGGTTATGGGTCTTCCCGCATGTGTTCTTTATTATAAGGCAACAGTATTTGATCTTATGCTTCCAAGGGTGCTGGCAGGAGAGCAGATAACCAGAGAGGATATAGCCAGAATGGCACATGGAGGGTTATGTTTAAACTGCCCCCAGTGTAGATTCCCGATATGTCCCTTTGGTAAATAGGATAGATGTCATCAAAAGCTGAGCAGGTTCACCTTCAGAAGAATAAGCGGTAATTGGATTTATAATAAAAATTTCAATTAAAAATGAATTTGATTTAATAATTTTCATTGCTTGGAAAAAATTTTTTATATATAAATAATATTAAATTTTTATATTATTAATGATGTTTTTGTTTTCTAAAAAGAAATATAATGTTATTTCTCTAATAAACAATGAGACCCTTTATTTTGTGGATATGGGTGACAAGGGGAAGGTGCTTGGAGAGTTTCCAGTAGATAGATTTATGGAGATGGATTCAAAAGGGCTTATTGATGAACTTAAGATTCAGCCGGGTTTAATGAAAAATATCCTTCTGGTTGTGCCTGATTACTGGATTGGAAATGAAACCCATTCCTTTAAGAGTAAAAAGGCTTCAATTATAGAGCCATTTATAGAGAGAAAGCTTCAGAAGAAATTCCCTGCTAACCCTGAAATGATACACTTCTATGATTATCTTTTCTCAGAAAAGGATCAAAGACTTTATGTAATATACCTTCAGGAAGCAAAGGCCCTTGAGCTGTATAAAAAGTTAAATGTGATAGGACTTGGAACCCACATGATTTCTACTCCCGCACTTCTGTGGGAATTCATTTTTAAAAAAAAGCTCTCCGAATTCAGTAAAGGTGGGAAGGCCTTTATTCATCACTTATCCTCAGAATGTCTAATGTATTTCTTTTCAAATGGTAATTTTGTTTTCTCACGAAATGTTATTATCCCGGAGTCCCTGGATACGCCTTCTGAAGATGTAAACATCATGGCATATGAGCTGAATCAATCATTATATCTTTTTT
The DNA here is from genome assembly GCA_027032655.1 of Desulfobacteraceae bacterium. Lineage (GTDB taxonomy): Bacteria > Desulfobacterota > DSM-4660 > Desulfatiglandales > JALVMZ01 > JALVMZ01. The sequence goes on along the minus strand of JALVMZ010000636.1, from coordinate 46 downwards.
CTCAAGAGGCAAAGGAAGAGATTCAGGATATCTATCTCTTATATGG
>JALVMZ010000635.1 GCA_027032655.1 Desulfobacteraceae bacterium | reverse complement strand
TTTTCCTTCTTGCCCAGAGAGGAGCAATTAGCTCATGTAGGGGGGGATCCCCGGTCAATCTGTGTATTATAATATCAGGTCTCAGATTCTCCAAGAATTCCACAACAAGTTCTCCGTATTCATCCATTTCAAGGCATCTGATATCTCCCCTTGCATATATCCTGGCAAGCTCTGTCCCCTTAGTCACATAAAGTAGGTGTATTTTTACTCCACTTACAGGAAGAGAAGAGAGATACCTTGCTGTTCCAATCATATGGTATCTGTCTTCTCCTGGCAGTCCAAGAATTATATGAGCACATACATCAATGTCCTTTTTATGCGCAAGTTCAACGGCATGCTCAAAGCATCTCACATCATGCCCCCTGTTTATTAGATTGAGAGTCCTATCATGTGCGGACTGGAGCCCAAGTTCAAGCCATACCATATATTTTTTTTTATATGAAACAAGCAGGTCCATAGTCTCTTCATTAACACAATCAGGTCTTGTGGAGATGGATAAACCAACCACTCCTGGATCTATAAGGGCTGAATCATATAGCTCTTTTAGATGATGGACGGGGGCATAGGTATTGGTATAAGATTGAAAATATGATATGAATTTTCTCGCCCCATATCTTCTCCTGGCCCAGATGATCCCGGCTTTTAATTGCTCTTTTATGGAAAGTCCCCTTTCCTTCATGGCACCAGTGCCTGCCCCCCTTCTATCACAGTATATACATCCCTTTGTGGATATAGTCCCATCACGATTGGGGCAGTTAAGACCTGCATCAAGGGGAATCTTCTGGACCCTCTCGCCGTATATCTCTTTCAGGTATGAGTTTAAATCACGATACCTTTTCATTTTCTAAATGAAATATACTCTTAAATATGATATAAGTCCACCATATCTATATTTTCTGCCCCAATGGGAGCTTTGCAAAACAATTCATATTCCGATTGTCGTCCTGAGGGTGTCTGAAAGACACCCGAAGGATCTACGAGATGCTTCGGAGCTTCGCCCCTCAGCATGACAGATAAGGTTATAAATTGAAATATCATTTAATCGAGTTATGCAAAGGTTTCATGATATAAAAATGGATGTTTTGAGGGAGGATGCATGCTGATGAAAAATGCCATATGGATAATTACGGTTCTATTTTTGATTTTAATTCCATGGAAGCTCTTTGGTGACGATCATATCAGGGTATGTGTAAGTATCCCTCCCCAGAGATTTTTTTTGGAGAAGATTGGTGGGAATAAAGTGGATATTTCAGTTGTTTTACCCCCCGGTCTAAATCCTGCAACCTATGAACCCAAGCCCTCTTCAATGAAATCCATCACCAGGGCAAAGGCCTACATAAGCACAGGTGTTCCATTTGAAAGGATCTGGCTTGGAAGATTTAAAAATATGAATCCCCGGATGATGATATCATATGCTGGAAGGGGTATTGAGCTTATACCAATGAATGGAAATGATATATCTCATAAGCATATTTTACGATATGACCCTCATATATGGCTCTCACCACCCCTGGTTATGCTGCAGGCAAGGAATATACTTGATACATTAATTACCATTGACCCTGTAAATGCTACCTACTACATTGGAAATTATAAAGAGTTTATTGATGAGATTGCCAGCATAGATTCAAAAATAATTGAATTGCTTCTTAATAAAAGAGGAAGAGCATTCGTAGTATATCACCCATCTTGGGGTTATTTTGCAAAGGCCTATGGTCTCAAACAGATTCCTGTAGAGGTTGAAGGGAAGGAACCCTCTCCTAAGGAGTTGACGGAAATCATTAAAAGGTGTCGGTATTATCATGTAAAGGCGATTTATTACCAGCCCCAGTTTCCGAAAAAAGGGATTAAGACCATAGCAAAAGAGACGGGCCTAAAGCTTATCCCAGCAGATCCCCTTTCAGAGGAGTGGGATAAAAACATTCTGGATTTTGCCATATCCCTCAGGAAAACCCTTGAGTAAATGCAAATCTCATCTCTTTTGTGCCATAAGCACCCTATCATTATTACTATAATCCTTTTTTATCTTATAATTACCGAACATATGAGTCTCCTCCAGTAAACCCACCGCCCTATCCATTTGCCTTGGGTCCATCTCCAGGATCAGCCATCCATCATGTGCGAGAAAGAGATGTGCACCACCAATAATCCTTTTGATTATCTCCAGCCCATCTTCTCCACCATTCAGTGCCACATGAGGTTCATAATCCTTTACTTCAACCTGAAGGGAAGATATATCGGGGGTTGGAATATATGGCGGGTTTGAAAGTATCATCTGAAATACGCTTTTATTCTGTTTCAGGGGTTCAAATATGTCTCCCACAAAGAATCTTATTCTTTCATGCAGATTATGTTTTATGGCATTTTTCATTGCCACATTTAAGGCGCCTTCTGATATGTCTGTTGCATATATCAATACATCCTGAATCTCCTTTACTATGCTGATGGCAATTATACCTGAACCTGTTCCAATCTCAAGTATGGGAGCACTGGACTCAGGGCTTTGACCTTTATGCCTCAATAATCTAATCGCCTGCTCCACCAGTATCTCTGTCTCAGGTCTTGGTATCATGACTTCAGGATTGACATGGAACTCAAGGGACCAGAACTCCTGTATTCCTGTTATATACTGAATGGGCTCTCTCATTGCCCTTCTTCTAATAAGCGTCCTGTATCCCGATATCTCTTGGTCCGTAAGGGGTCTATCAAGGTCAAGATAAAGGTCAATCCTTTTCATTTTA
>JALVMZ010000634.1 GCA_027032655.1 Desulfobacteraceae bacterium | reverse complement strand
CATACTTATCCAGGGTCCCACCATTGGCTATGAGGATATCTGTCATACCGCTCAGATATTCATTCAAAATGGTTACAAGCTCAGATGGAGGAATCCCTTCTGATATACTTGTAAAACCCTGAATATCTGTAAACATTATGGTAAGTTCCTTCTCCTCACCTCCCAGATAGAGCATGTCAGGTCTTTTAATGAGAATATCCACAAACTCTGGAGATATATACCTGGTAAATGCATTCCTTATCCATCTCTTCTGCCTGCCTTCTGTAAGGGACCTGTATGTCATAAGAAACAGATACACAAGCACAATACCCAAGCTCACCTGTATCACAGGAAGTGCGAGATATGTCCGTTCAAATACCAGGAAACTCAAGACCCAGTAAAGCCCACCCATTACAACCGAAGATACACCAAGGAGAACAGGGCTCATGAATCTGTCAAGTATCATTATAGAAAAGGAAGTCAAAAATGTTATAAGCAGTGTTATCCAGAGACTGGCCTTATGTGGAGATTTCCCTGAAATGAGTGTTGCAAGGGCATTTGCATGTATCTCAACACCTGGCATTAAGGGATAATTATATCTTTCCACATAAAAAGGCGTCCTGTATGAGTCTGGATTGTCCTCATATCCTGCTCCAATAAGAATATATTTATCCCTGAACCACTCAGGAGGAACAAGACCAGTTATTAGAATAGATGCAGGAATGGTCATAAAGACATTCCTCCCCGAAGAGCTAAATGCAGGCGGCCCCTGGTAATTGATAAATAACCTCTCCCCTTTAATGGGAAGCCAATCCCATTTAAATCCCTTCATATCCACCATCTTGTCCCTGGATATCCTCTTTCCATTATTTATCAGGAACATCGTAACAGAGAGTGCTGGACACATCCTGCCCCCCACAAGGTAATAGGGTCTGAACTCCCTTACCCTCTGGTCAATGGGATCAATGGGAAAATCAGCAAGCCCAGTTGCAAGGGCAGGCTTCAGGAATTTTGGATGAGGGAGGTCTAAAACCCTCCTCCCATCTTTTTCCCTGAATGTGGAAACCAGAATAACTTTACCGCTCTTCTTTATTGCACTGACAAGCTTTTCATCTTCCTGCTCCCAGGTAAGTTCTGATAAGAACACATCAAGTGCAATCATCCTGGGGCCTGCCTTATCTATTATATTTATTATCTTTCCAAGCACTCCCCTGGGAACCGGGGATCTGCAGGGCAATTGATCCATAAGCGCCTCATCCAGAAGGACCACTGAAATGTGTTTTCCAAAACCTGGCTCTGGATTCCTGAATCTTATCCTGAGATCAATGGTTTTATGCTCCAGGGTGATAAAGAAAGGAAGCAGCCCCATTAAAAATGAAATACCTGATGCCCCAATTACAATCCATATACGAAGATACCTCCTTAAAAGAGAAATCATCTCTTGATTATTCCTCCTGTAAGATAAAAGGCAGACCAGAAATAGGGGGATGGATACTCCTTCATAAGTCTTATCTGGGCATCCCTTAATGCATCAGCAGGCGGCATGTGCCTTAATGCCTTATAGAAGTATCCCATAAGGGAGCAGGTGGATTCATCCGATACCTTCCAGAGACTTGCAATAACCCCGCCCGCTCCCGCATATATGAAGGCCCTGTTAAGGCCCTCCACCTCTTCTCCACCTGTTACCCTGCCAAGCCCTGACTCACAGGCACTAATTACAACCAATCTGGGATTCATAGTGAGTGAGAATATCTCAAATGTCTCCAGATTCCCATCTTCACCATCTCCACCTGCAAGCAAGATGGCGGACTTAAGTGGCTGATCGGGATTATACCTGCCGTGGGCAGCAATATGAATCATGGATATACCATTTAGATTCATTGATTTTATGACAGATTCTTTGGCATCCTTGCCTATGAGTATTGTTCGTTTTTTAAAATAAGGGGATATGGTCTCCACCTCTTTTTTTGCGTATTTCAGGGACATGCCCTTCTCAGGTCTCAAGGGATTACCAATTGCAAACAGGGAATCCATCTTACCTGTTACACCCTTTCCAATATAAAAGAGGCTTGATGCACTTGGTAGAAATGAGAGCACATATCTCTCTATTAGATAATCCCCCCGGGATAATGGAAGAGAGGAAAAAGGAAGATAGTGCAAGCACTTTGATGGAATTATAATAAGCCTTTTGATGTTCTTTATCCGATCCCGGGCAGGAGCAATCAGTATCTCTGTTAACATCCCGCCCAGTTGTCTTGCAAGGAGATCCTGCTCCGAAGCAATGGCATCTCTGTAGTCAAATACAAGCTCTTTTAACTTCTCAAAGGCAATATCTCTTTTAAACCCTATGATTCCATCCCCCTGCTTGAGTAAAAATATAATAACCCTATCTCTTCCAACCATATAAGATATTATTGCACTGTCTTTATCAAGGGATGAGATTATCTTCTGAGGCGAAATGGTCGTAACTGTAACAGTTGATGCATACTCAAGGCTCTGATCCCTTATTCTTTCAAGCAGGTCTTTTCTCTTTTTAAGAAGAGCAAGATAATCTTTATAGAGCTTTTTCCTTTTATCACCACTGCTTGATAAAAGCTCTCTTTTTGCCCTTTTGATCTGATTTTCAATTGCCCTTTCTTTTCGTATGAGATCAGGTGATATCTCTTTTTTTGCCTTTAAGGTCCTCCCGGCAAGCATATCCAGAAATGCCCTTGCCCTTCCCCTCTCAGCATAGTGAAAACTTTCCTGATATTTTCCAAGCTTAAATAG
>JALVMZ010000633.1 GCA_027032655.1 Desulfobacteraceae bacterium | reverse complement strand
GGATAATCCTGATTATGAAAAATTGATAGACCTTATCTTTGAGCATGATAAGGTAATATCCTGGTGGTAATCTCCAATTTTTTCCCTTTACAAACCCTTTTTTTTTTTTTTATAGGGTAGCTGTCAATTCGATCTTTTAAGTGAGGGACCCCCATGCCTTTAGAAATAATAAGAACATGGGGAGGCCATAAGGTTCAAATCCAGATACCCCCCGTGGAAGAGACAATCAAGCCCTCCCCCTCTCCTTCTCAGGTAATATTACCACTTGTTGACAATAAAGGATATAGGTGCAGACCCCTTGTTAATGTTGGTGAAACCGTTTACATTGGTGAGACAATTGCAAGGGACGACAATTGTCAGATGGCACCTGTCCACTCTCCGGTATCAGGGAAAGTTACTGATATTAAGAATACTAGATTTACCGAAATGGGTCTGGTGCCTTGTATTATAATAAAATCCGACGGAAAAGATAGCTATAAATCAGATTTTGATCCCATCGAAGATTTTATGGAACAGGAACCTCTCACAATTATTAAACGTATTCAGGATGCAGGTGTAAAACTTATACCTTATGATACACTACCCGATGCTGAGAGAAGAGGCTCAAAAATCACGCCTGTAAAAAAATTTGTAATAAATGCAATTGGTCATGGCTTTTCGGGGACCCGCTCTCTGAGATTAATTATTGAACGAAAAGAGGATTTTATAACAGGTATTCAACTCATTAAGAAGATATATTCTCTTGAGAAGATATACATGGTAATCAATGAAAAGCACCAGGAAAATTATAATATCCTTAAAGACTTTGACTCTCTTGAGATTGTTCCCATTCAGGTGAAATATCCCATGGGGCATCCCCATCTCTTATTTAAAAGGCTTTTTAATAAAGAGATACCATCACCCAATGGAAAGGCACTTGATTTTGGCGTGGTCTTTACAAGTGTTGATACAGTGATTTATGCGGTTGATGCTGTAGTTAGAGGGAAACCATTGATTGAAAAATATGTAACCGTAACAGGTAGTGCTATTAATGAGGCCCAGAATATGATGATCAGAATAGGAACACCTGTAGAAACCATTATTGATAATATAAATATTCAAAGCTCAGATATAGGTAAGATAGTTTTTGGCAATCCAATGGATGGGACTGCTCAGATTACCATAGAGCATCCTGTATTAAAGAATACAAGATGGATATGGTTTCAATTGGAAGAGGATGTGGTAAAAGAACCATACCGGGCCTGTATTAACTGTGGAGATTGCATTGATGCCTGCCCAATGAGGTTAATGCCCAATCTCCTTGGAAGATATTGCGAATTCTATAGATTTGAGGATGCAGCAGATCTATATGACCTTTTTACATGCATTGAATGTGGACTCTGTGCGTATGTCTGTCCCTCAAGACGACCATTGGTGCATTTAATACAACATGCAAAATATGAGTTATTAATGAGGGAAAAAGAAAATGAATACTGATTCCTTGAAGTTACATGTCTCATTTCCTCCCCATATTATTTGCAAGAAAACCGTCTCTTCTATCAATTACAACTTCTTAATAGGGCTTATCCCTGCCATATTCATTGGAACATACTTTTTCGGGATATATGCATTAAGAAACATGTTAATCTCTGTGGTTACTGCAGTTCTCTGTGAAGCAGGCATGCAAAAATTTCTAAAAAGGGAAATCTTAATAAAAGATGGACATGCAGTGCTTACAGGATTGCTCTTGGCATTTCTCTGTCCTTCGACTGTCCCCTGGTGGATGCTTGTAGTGGGAGCAGGTTGTGCAATTATTGCAGGAAAAATGATCTTCGGAGAGTTAGGGAACAATCCATTTTGTCCTCCATTGGTGGGCTGGGTAATGCTCAGGCTCTCATGGCCTAATACTATTACATTCTGGATTGAACCAAAGGGAGGGATGATCCCTGACCATCCATTATGGGTTTTCAAGTTTGATGGTATAGAAGCATTCCTGGACTATAACTATCATATCATGGACCTGCTAATCGGGAAACAACCAGGAGGAATTGGAACTACATGTGCACTTGCGCTTATAGCAGGTGGAGCATATCTTCTTTTGAAAAGGGTTATTCCCTGGCAAATTCCCTTGGGATATTTTGGAAGTATATTCCTATTCAGTCTGATCCTGTGGCTTTCAAATAACACGCAACATATAAATCCAATATATCATTTAATTACAGGCAGCACAATACTGGGAGGCTTTTTTCTTGCAACAGATCCTGTAACTTCCCCGGTGACTCGCTGGGGAAAGCTGATATTTGGTATAATATGTGGATCACTTATTATCCTGATTAGAATATGGGGAAGATATCCAGATGGTGTTGCATTTGCAATATTGCTCGGAAACAGCATATCCCCTCTTTTGAGTAAGATAAAATCCAGACCTTATGGAAAGGAGAGATAACTTGAAAGAGATAATAAGAATGATTGTTGTCCTTACAGTTATCTCATTTGTTATGGGGCTTACTCTCAGTCTGGTTGAGAGTGTAACCCGTGAACCAATAGAATATTCAAGACTCAAATTTGTAAAAGGTCCTGCCATCCTCTCAATATTAACTGATTATGATAATGATCCTATAAAAGATTATAAAAAGGATGTATCATTAAAATCACCTGATGGCACTTTAATACATAAATCCCTTTTCCCGGCCAAAAAAAATGGTAAACCTTTTGCTGTTGCATTTGAAGTCTCTGGTCGTGGATATCATGGCAAACTTGGAATAATGATAGGTATTGAAATTAAATCCGAAAAGCTATTGGGCATGAGGGTAATGACACACTCTGAGACCCCCGGTCTGGGTGCAAGGGCGGTGGAACCAGAGTTCTACAAGCAGTTTTCAGGCCTATCATTAAAGGATGTGGCACTTAAGGATAACGGAGGGAAGATAAACGCCATCACAGGTGCAACAATAACTTCTCAAGGTGTGATAAGTGCGGTAAGAAAGGGAATCGAACTATTTCATAAGAATAAAAAGACCATACTGGATGCACTAAAGTCATGAGGAGAAATAGATTATGTCTGCATGGAAGGATTTTATAAGAGGGCTCTGGGAGGACATACCTCCATTTAGGCTTGTGCTGGGACTGTGCCCTACCCTTGCAGTAACAACTGCAGCAGATAATGGGATAGGGATGGGACTTGCAACCACCTTTGTGCTTACATGTTCCAATGCTCTCATCTCGGCCATTCGTTCTTTGATACCCAAAAAGGTGAGAATTGCCTCATATATCGTGATAATTGCCTCATTTGTGGTGATAGTGGAACTTTTCATGCAGGCGTATTTCTACAGACTTTATATAGTCCTGGGAATATTTATACCTCTTATCGTGGTAAACTGTATTATACTTGGTAGAGCAGAGGCCTTTGCATCAAAAAAACCAATAATCAACTCCATAATGGATGGACTCGGACATGGACTGGGATTTACCCTCTCCCTTACTGTGCTTGGAAGTATAAGAGAGTTATTGGGTTCGGGAACTATATTTGGTTATCATGTCATGGGAGCAGATTTTATGCCCTTTTCTTTCCTGATAAAACCTCCTGGAGCATTTGTTTGTCTCGGACTTCTGCTGGGTGCAATGAATATCATAAGCAGGGGTAAGGTTACCTGAGAAAGGAGGATAGAACATGCATGAGGCCTGGACATTTTCTGATTACATACTCCTCATAATAGGGGCCATTTTTGTAAATAATATTCTACTTACAAGGTTTCTCGGGAACTGCCCCTTCTTAGGAACCTCAAGAAGAATGGATACTGCAACGGGCATGGCCATGGCAGTTACATTCGTTATGACCATGGCGGGAATAATAACATGGATAGTCCAGGAATATATACTTATTCCTTTTCACTTGGAATACATGCAGACAATATTCTTTATTCTTGTGATAGCGGCCCTGGTTCAGCTTGTGGAGATGTTCTTACAGAAGACATCCCCTGCCCTCTATCAGGCGCTTGGTATCTTTTTACCACTAATTACCACTAACTGCGCTGTGCTTGGTGTTGCAGTGATAAATATAAGAGAAGGCTTTAATTTTTTACAGACTGCTGTGTTTTCTTTTGCATCAGCAGTGGGATATGGGTTTGCACTCATACTATTTACAGGAATCAGAGAGCAGCTTGAAGTATCAAGCCTTCCAGGTTTTATGAAAGGGACAGCCATTGGACTGTTTACTGCCGGGCTGTTGTCCCTCTCATTTTTTGGTTTTGCAGGAATGGTTAAATAATCTTAGGGAGTAATTATTATGCTAACAGCAGGCCTTGTTCTGGCAGGTTTAGGGTTTCTTTCAGCACTCATGTTAAGTATTGCGTCAAAGATCTTTTATGTTTATGTGGACCCAAGGGTTGAACTGGTAGAAGACTGCCTTGCAGGAGCCAACTGTGGTGGATGTGGATATCCGGGATGCAATGCTGCTGCAAATGCCGTGGTTGCAGGAAAGGCACCTGTTAGTGTGTGCATTGCGGGTGGTCCTGAATCTGCAGAGATGGTTGCACAGGTAATGGGCCTCCCGGTGGAATATAGAGAAGTAGAATTCTCTGAAAGAAACTGCAGGGGAGGAAGACTATATGACCCTACCCTTTATAACTATCATGGAGTTCTGGACTGCAGGGCTGCATATATGATTGGCGAAGGTCCGAGTGTATGTGAATTCTCATGTCTCGGGTTTGGCACATGTGAAAAAACATGCCCCTTTGATGCCATTACCATGGGCAAGAGTTTTCTTCCTGAAATTGACTATAAAAGGTGTACTGGCTGTGGAACATGCGAGAAGATGTGTCCAAAACATGTAATGAGAGTCGTCTCTGAGAGTAAAAAGATACTTCATTGGAACCAGCTTGATCAATGTGTGGCTCCCTGTCAGGCAACCTGTCCCACACAGATTAATATACCAAGATATCTAAATTTTATTGCAGAAGGGAATTTTGAAGATGCCCTCAGAGTGATAAAAGAGCACAATCCAATGCCTCTGTCAATTGGTAGGGTGTGCCCTGCCCCATGCGAAGATGCATGCAGAAGAAATGATGTGGATGAAGCAGTTAATATTAACGATTTAAAGAGGTTTGTTGCTGACCGTGAATATCTGTCAGGCAAATACACCCCGGTATTTGTCCATCCTGATACAGGACATAAAGTAGCAATAATTGGTGGGGGGCCGGCAGGCCTTACATGTGCCCATTATCTCAGGAGGCTGGGGCATTCTCCTGTAATATTCGAAAGGATGCCCAAGCTTGGGGGAGCCTTGCGGTATGGGATACCTGAATACCGCCTTCCCAAGAAGATATTAGACTGGGAGATTGAGGGAATGCTCTCAATCGGTATCGAGTCAAAGGTAAATGTGGATTTTGGGAAAGATGTAACATATGAATCTCTTATACAGGACGGCTTTGAGGCCATATTTGTTGCCACAGGGACTCCAAGGCCATTATGGACAAGGGTGGAAGGAGAGCAGCTTGAAGGTGTCCTGGCAGGGGTCGAATTTTTAAGAGATATTCAGCTTGGTAAGGAAATCAGATTGGGTAAAAAGATAATAGTGATTGGAGGAGGCAATGTGGCCATAGATGTGGCCTTATCAGCGATTCGTCTCAGTGGGGTGGAAGAGGTCCACATGCTATGTTTAGAAAAGAGGGACGAGATGCCCGCATGGGAGCATGAGATTCATGATGCTCTTGCAGAAGGGGTCATCTTACATAACAGCTGGGGGCCAAACAGGATATTGGGGAAGGACAGCAGGGTAACGGCAGTTGAGTTTAAAAAATGCATATCGGTCTTTGACGAATCAGGCAGATTTAATCCCAAATATGATGAATCACAATTGATGACCATCGAAGCAGACAATGTTATTGTGACAATCGGACAGGGAACGGACATCGACTTCATTAAACACAGTGAAGCCCTTTCTAAACTTGAGCTTACTCCCAGAGGAACACTTGTTGTGAACCAGGACACAATGCAGACCAATATCCCTCATATCTTTGCATCCGGGGAGATAACCACAGGTCCCAACATAGCAATTCAGGCAATTGCAGGTGGGAGAAAGGCGGCCTGGGCTATTCACCATTATTTACTGAACAAAGATAAAGAGGACTTTAGTGGTATTGTTGAACCTCCACCTAATTTGAGAAGAAAGGCCCTTGACCTGGTTGAGAGAGAAGAGTTGAGAAAGGTTCCCAAGATTCCAAGGGAGATAATGCCGAGGCTCAAGGTATCAGATAGAAAAAAGAACTGGAATGAGGTGAATCTTGGCTTGAGTGAAGAACAGGCAATAAGGGCTGCAAGGAGATGTCTAAACTGTGGATTTTATTGTTTCAGGCCTCATTATGAATCCCAATCAAGAGACTTTCTCAGAAAAGCAGCCTGATTTTGAATATCAAAAAATGAAGGAGACTTATGGAACCAATTGAAATAATTAGGGTATGTAAAATATTTAAGGAATTTCCAGAGGAGTTCAAAGAGGAGCTGGCAAAAGCAAGCACTGTCATTTCATACAAGGCAAACGACATAATCTTTGAGATGGATGATGATGCCCATAGCCTTGCCATACTCATGAAGGGGAGAGTTGATATTATGACTACAAAAAGGACTCAACTCATTCCCTTTCATACCATATATCCAGGTGAGGCATTTGCTCTTTCATCTATGATAACAGGGAAATTCCACTCTTCAGCAAAGGCGGTTGATGATTCCCAGATATGTGCCATTCCAGTTGATAAGATGGAAAAAGTGCTTGAGAGGGACTATCGCCTTGCATATATGTTTATGAAGCAAATTGCTATTCTTGTATCCACAAGATTACTTAAAATGCACTACCATATGGATATAGCTGGCTCAGGTTATATGTGATTTATTCAGTGATATCCTCTAAGGAGGTTCCACCCTTATAGGGTTCGACCAAGAGAGAAAGAAAGAACGCCACTCCAGCTATCAGGATGATTGTGGCGCCTGCAGTAATATTCCATTTATAGGAGAGCCAGAGGCCAATAAGACTGAAAAGTATTCCAAGCAATGCAGAAAGGACCATCATCTTTGAAAGAGATGTGGTATGTTTCTCAGCAATATAAGGTGGGATGGTAAGAAATGCAATTACAAGGATCAATCCCACCACCCTTATTATTATCACAACTGAAAGACCTATCATGGCGAGTAAAAGGAGATAAAGGGCCTTAACAGGGACTCCCACAACAAATGCAAACTCTTCATCATAAGACAGGGCAAGGAACTCCTTATAGAAAATCTTAACCAGAGATATGATCACCATTAAAAGCAATAACATATAAAGGAGGTCCATGCTGGAAACACTCATTATACTGCCGAACAGGTAACCCATTATATCCACATTATAACCGGGTGAAAGATCAATCATAATAATACCTATTGCCATACCTATTGCCCACATTATGCCTATGATTGTATCAGCCCTATCTTTATGTTTTATATTAATCAGCCCCATAATTATGGAAATTATTAATGTAAAGACTCCTGCCCCCATATATGGTGAAATACCACAGTAAACCGCAATACCTATCCCGCCATATGCGGCATGGGCTATTCCCCCTGATATAAAAACCAGCCTGTTTACCACTATTAATGTCCCCAGGATACCACATATTATGCTAACAATAATTCCAGCAAAAACAGCATTCCTCATGAACTCAAATTGTAAAGCTTCCCACATTTCACTCCCTCTCATGTTCTGGCAGGACCCTATGAGGCAGACCATGGGCCACAAGATCTACGGGACACCTGTAGGCCATATCTATCATCTCTCTGGTAATCTTCCCTTCTTCATGAAATATCAGATGTCTATTCACACATGCAATGGATTTAATATACCTTGATACCACTCCTATATCATGGGTAATTACAATAATGGTAACCCTCTTATTTAATTCTTTCAGAAAATCATAGAGGTCTATTTGAAATTCAGGGTCCACATGGGATGTGGGCTCATCAAGAAAGAGTATCTCAGGGTCTGTTGCGAGTGCTCGGGCAATAAAAAGTCTCTGTAGCTGGCCCCCGCTGAGTGTATATATTGGCTCATACCTATAATTCCACAAACCAACCATCTTAAGGACATCTTCAGCTTTTTCCCTGTCCTGCATCTTATAGCCCCTACCAGGCTTTGAGCGAGATAGACGCCCCATCAATGCCACATCCATAACTGAAATGGGAAATCTCCTTTTTATGTCAATACCCTGAGGCACATATCCTATTCTGTGATTTGCTTCGTGGGGAGGTGAACCAAGGATTTTAACCGTTCCTCTATCAGGCTTAAGAATCCCAAGCATTATATTAAGGAGTGTTGTCTTTCCTCCACCATTTGGGCCTATTATAGCGGTAAATTCTCCCTGTTTTATATGGAGATTAAT
>JALVMZ010000632.1 GCA_027032655.1 Desulfobacteraceae bacterium | reverse complement strand
TTTATGTATTTTTTTTTTGACATAATTGATATTTAATAAAAATAGGAAATTTTATCAACATCAAAATGGAGGTTATCAATGACATATTCCATAGGCGTTGCTGGTAAAGGTGGCACAGGGAAAACCACCATAGCAGGACTTATTGTTAGATACCTGGTTGAGAATAATATGAAACCTGTTCTTGCAGTGGATGCAGATTCCAATTCTAATCTAAATGAAGTGCTTGGACTGGAAGTCAATGAAACCCTGGGAGATGCAAGGGAGGAGATGAAAAAGGGGGTGGCAACAGGCATTACAAAAGATGTATTTATGGAGATGAAATTGGAGCAGGCAGTTGTTGAATCAGAAGGATTTGATCTTATAGTAATGGGAAGGCCGGAAGGTCCAGGCTGTTATTGTGCAGCAAATACCTTGCTGACCCAGTATCTTGAAAGGTTAATAGGAAATTATGCCTATGTTGTAATAGATAATGAAGCAGGAATGGAACATATAAGCAGATTGACCACCAATAACATTGATCTTTTGTTAATAATCTCTGATCCGACCATAAGGGGTATCAGATCAGCTGGAAGGATAGCAGAGTTAACTGAAGAATTGTCTCTCAATATAAAAGATAAGTTATTGATAATAAATCAGGTAAAGGAATCAATTGCAGATGAATTAAGAGCAGAAACAAAAAAATATAATCTTGAGCTTATAGGTGCAATACCTGAAGACAGTATAATCAGGGAATATGACATGAAGGGAATACCAACAATAAAAATTGCTGAAGATAGCAAAGCATTAAAATTTGCGTTTGAAATTTTTTCAAAAATCTTTAAAAAAATATAGCTACATTATAATTATAATGTCAACATATTGTATCTGAAAAAATTTTTAATCAATATGTTGTATTAAAAAAATAAAATTACATAAGTTTACAATTTTACTTTCAAAACTCCTTGACAAGAGAATAGGGTTTTTTTATTTTTGCAATCTTACGCATAAAAGTCAGATAAAAATTATCTAATAATAAGGAGGTAAAAATTGGCCTTTGAAATACCGAAACAGGATTACTCGGGTAATATCCGAGAGGTCGTAATAGGTCAGGGGGATAAGGCAGTTAAGATAGGTGGAGAGGATTGCTATCCATTTTATCTTTTTGAGGGTAACATGCCCAATCCTCCCAAGATAGCAATGGAGGTCTGGGATTATGACCCATCAGATGAATGGCCGCAGGCCGTTGTTGAGCCATTTAAAGATGTGATAGATGCTCCTGATAAATGGGCAAAGAAGTGTGTTGAAGAGTATGGCGCTGACCTTATTGTGGTGCAATTGAAAAGCACTGATCCCAATGGGATGGATCGTGGCCCGGAGGAGGCTGCAGAGGTAGCTAAAAAGGTGTTGGATGCTGTTGATGTCCCTGTGATATTCTGGGGAACGGCAAATAATAAAAAGGATGAGGAGGTTCTAAAGCAGATAGCTGAGTTAACCCAAGGTAAAAATGTTGGGCTTGCTCCTGTGGAGGAGGCTAATCATAAGGGAATAGGCGCAAGTGCCCTCGGTTATGGTCATACCATTGTTGCATCGTCTCCCATTGATGTGAATCTGGCAAAACAATTGAATATCCTGCTTGAAAACTTAGGGGTTCCCATTGATAAGGTGATTATCGATCCTACCACAGGGGGTCTTGGATATGGTCTTGAGTATTCATACTCGGTGATGGAAAGAATCAAAATGGCAGCACTTACCCAGGAAGATGACAAGCTCCAGAATCCCATGATATCCAATATAGGGAATGAAGTATGGAAGTGTAAAGAAGCTGGTGAGCCAATAGAGGATGCACCAACACTGGGCGATCCTGAGAAGCGGGGGATCATGATGGAGGTGGTATCAGCGATCTGTTATCTCATGGCAGGAGCCAATATTCTAATTTTAAGGCACCCTGAAAGTGTAAGACTTGCAAGATCATATATTGATCTAATGATAAATGGTGGTATGGCAACTGATATAGATGGCATTTCAAAGAGGCTAAAACTTGAAAAGGCTGATCTCCTTTCCATATCACCAGAGCCTGACCTTACTATAAAGGAGGAGGCTCCAAAACCTGAAAAGAAGGAGAAAAAGGAAAAACCCAAGGCACCACCTCCACCCAAAGAGGAAAAGAAGGAGGTGAAAAAGGAGAAGGAGGAGAAGAAAGAAGAGAAGAAAGTGGTTGAGTTGAAGCCTAAAGAGGAACCTGTTAAAGAGGCCCCAAAAGTTGAGAAGGCTCAAGAGGTGAAGGTGTCTCCAGAGGAGGAAGAAAAGAGAAAGGCAGAAGAGGAGTTAAAGAAAAAGTTTGAAGAAGAGATGAAAAAGAAGGCGGAAGAGGAAGCAAGGATCAAGGCGGAAGAAGAGGCCAGAAAGAGGGCAGAGGAAGAAGCAAGGCAGAAGGCAGAAGAAGAGGAGAGGAAGAAAAAGGAGGCTGAGGCTAAAGAGAGGGCAGACCTGGAAGAGATTATGGCCAAGGTCTCGAAGGAGATGGAAAAGAGAGAAGAGGAAAAGGCACCAGAAGGTGTCCTGGCTGAAGTGAAGAGTTTTGATTTTGATTTGACAGAAAGAATAACCATTTCTTTAAAAAGAATACATAAACATAGTTAATTAAAAATACCTCTTAAGAAAGGAGGACCAAGATATGTCCAAGTTAGTAGCATTTGCCGCCATCCAGGGCGCATATAACATAGTATCAAAAGCTGAAGGAAAGCTTAAAAAGGCACTTGATACATATAGTGC
>JALVMZ010000631.1 GCA_027032655.1 Desulfobacteraceae bacterium | reverse complement strand
GGGGGGAGGGCCTCAACAGATTTAATACGCACCGGGGAGACTGAGGCAAGGGTTGAGGCCCTTTTTCAGGTTAAGGATAATTCTTCCCTTAACGCCCTACTGCAGGAGATGGATATACCGTATTTCGGTGGTGAACTTTTGATAAAGAGAATTGTCTCAAAAGAGGGAAGGGGAAGGTCATCTATTAATGGCTCAATGGTAAATCTTCAATCGCTTTCCAGGATAGGGGCAATACTCATAAGCATTTCAGGACAACACGAACACCAGATGCTTTTAAGACCTGAAAATCATCTTTATATTCTGGATGAATTTGCTGGTGCTGAAAGAGATAGATACAATTTTTTATCCACATATAGAGAATATCAGGAGATTAAAAACAGGATAATGGAACTGGAGGCGAAAATAACCAGGCTAAAGGATGAGCAGGAATTGATAAGATTCAAGATTAATGAGATTGATTCTTCCAATTTAAAGGAAGATGAGGATATTCGTCTTGAAGAGGAAAAGAGAAGGTTAAAATACGGGGCAAAATTGATGGAGATAGTCTCAGGTGCCTATAATGAGATTTATGAAAATGAGGGTTCTATTTTATCAAAATTGGGCACATGCATAAGGGAGCTTGATAAGGGAATTGATATAGAAAAAAGGCTCTCTCATATAGTGGAGGCCCTTGAATCAGTGAAAATAGAGCTTCAGGAGAGGGCGTTGGAACTGAGAGACATACTTCAATCCTTAGAGATTAATCCTGATCGACTCCAGGAAATTGAAGACAGGATATATCACATCAATAGTTTGAAGAAAAAATATGGTGGCTCAATCAAGGAGATAATGAGATACAGACAGAGCCTTGAAGATTCAATCGATGAACTTGAAAGCGAAAAGGCGAATCTCAGGAAATTAAAGGAAAGGATAAAGGGCGTAGAGAAGGTGATGCTTTCAAAAGCACTGTCTCTTTCAAAGAAGAGGAAAGATGCGGGAAAATCATTTGAAAAGCGGATGGAGCAGGAACTTGCTCTTCTTGATATGAAAAAGACCAGATTCAGAGTCACATTTTCCCGGGAGGTCTCTGAACCGTCTCCTGAAGACCTAAGTGAGGATGGTATTGACAGGGTTGAATTTATGATTTCCCCCAACTTAGGTGAGGAGCTTCGCCCACTTTTCAGAATTGCATCAGGGGGGGAGCTTTCCAGGATTCTGCTTGCCCTCAAGACCATAATGGGTAAGGGGACTTCAGTTGAGACACTTATATTTGATGAGGTGGATTCCGGCATAGGTGGTGCAACTGCGGATGTGATTGGAGAAAAATTGAAGAGTCTATCCAAGCATCATCAGATAATATGTATTACTCATCTACCACAGATTGCGAGTAAGGGGGACGCACATTTTAGGGTGATAAAAAGGACACATGGCAGTAGAACCATTACCACAATCTCTGAACTGAATACAGAAGACAGGATAAAGGAACTTGCCAGGATGCTGGGGGGCAGGGTTATAACAGAAAGGGCAATGGAGCATGCTAAGGAGATGTTAAATCAGTCCTTTAATCTTACCACCTGACCCGGTTTGAATCCCCTCCCATTTAGAGGCACTGCCCTTGCAAATGTCTTGTCCACACTTACAACTTTTAATTCTCCAACCTTTTCCCCCAGAAGGAAGAGCCTTCTGCCCTCTGCTGAACTTATTGGTTCTCCTCTGGAATATACCTCAATCACCTGGTCAGGAGTGAGTCCCACATCTTTCCCCGCATTGATAATCACATATCTGTTTTCAGTTGTGATTATTCTGGCACTCCAGGGTGAATCAGCTATAGCTTCTGCTATCTTTTCTGCCTGCTTCTTTATTAATTCCTCCAGGGCCTTTTCGAGGATTTTTTTATTATTGGCCGGAGTCTTTTGAGACTCTTGTCCCTCTTTTATCTTTTCTTTGATTGTTTTTGTTTCAAGGTTGCTGAGAAGCAGTGTGCCATTTTGAAGATTGACCACATTGATAAGTATTGATGCAGTAATCTCCCGATACGGCTTTTTAAAGGGCCATATTCCCCTTTTTTTGATATCCACTTCAAGGGGGTTCAGGACACCAGCTATCATTATGTTCATACCAAGCTCTTCTGACTGCTTTGCTAAATCAGTATCAATGGAGATGCCGAATTCCGGGGAATTGAGATTCCTGCTGAATGAAGGTTTAATATCAGCCTTTTTAATTATAACCGGTGATTGATCTTCAATAAGTCTGATGAGTTCATCAGATATTGTGTTTATAAAGGATGCATCAAGACCTGCATTGTTTATTAATGGATAAAAGACGGCCTTTTTTTTCAGACCTTCGGGATGTTTTTTATGAATTCTGTTTTTCAGTGAGCCGATTCCAGTAGAGACCTTTTTGTAAATCCTTCCGGGTGAGATACATCCTGTGACACTCAGGGAAAGTAAGAATATAGCCAGGATTATCTTTATTGATAATTCCGCTCTAAAATCTGATTTCAAATGTATCAAATTCACCCCTCCATTCCTCATCTCTTCTTCGGACATTAGTTACACTGGCATATGGAGGTCCTTTATGACACCATTTCACCAGTTCTTCAACCATCTCCTTTTCTCCCTCTGCGACTACCTCCACATTTCCATCAGGCAGGTTCCTGACCCATCCGGTTATATTTCTTGAGATGGCCTCTCTCCTTGTGGAGTCTCTGAACCATACCCCCTGAACCCTTCCTTCGATGATGAGATGAACCCTTATGTTCTCCATCTTTTCCCACCCCTTAT